>NZ_WWIC01000294.1:0-215 GCF_009872555.1 Streptomyces sp. SID5643 | reverse complement strand
CCCGCCGCGACCCCCGGCCCGCCCCCGCCGGGCCCGCCCGGCGAAGGCGCGCCGGTCAGCCACCTGCCCACTCTGGTGGCGGGCCCGAGCACACCCCCGGCTCCACAGCACCTCCCGGCCGCGGGCGCCCCGCCCCACCCGCAGGGGCAGACACCCCCGCCCCCGTACCCCGCGTACGGCTACCCCCAGCAGCACCCCCAGCCCCACCCCGCTTA
>NZ_WWIC01000293.1:0-44918 GCF_009872555.1 Streptomyces sp. SID5643 | reverse complement strand
CCAAGTCCCGCCGCTACTCCACCACCCTCGGCGCCCTTCGCGACGCCCGCGCCGAATGGCGCCGCGCACAGGCCCTGGAAGCGACCGAGACCGACCGGGACACCACCCTCGTCCTCGCGCACTGGATCTACGCCGGGACCGGCCTCACCGACGCCGAAGCCTGGCTCGCCGAAACCCTCGAACCTGCCCCTGGAACGGAAGGAGAGCCGACATGGACGCCCGCCGCGACGAGCTGATGACTGTTCGCCAAGTCCTGGACGAACTGGGCGGCGTTTCTCGCCGGACGTTCTACCGCTGGCGCGAGCTGGGGCTCGGACCGGCGGCTTTCAAGCTGCCCAACGGCGAGCTGCGAGTCTGGCGGAGCGACTTCACCGCTTGGCTGCGGCAGTTGGAGGCGGCAGCGTGAAGTCCCTCGACGTGAAGGTGTGGGGCGTCCGGAAGAGGAATACCAAGAAGTCCTCCTATGACGTCCGATGGACTGTCGTCGGGAACGTGTTCTCCGAACAGTTCCGTACCAAAGGGTTAGCGGACCACTACCGTTCCAAGCTGCTCCGCGCCACTCATGCCGGCGAAGAATTCGACACGATCACAGGGCTGCCCGACTCAATGGTCGAGAAGGCGGCCTCGATGACCTGGTACGCCTTCGCTCTGAAGTACCTGGCCATGAAGTGGCCGCACGCGGCGCCGAACACGCGAAACGGGGTCAATGAGGCCCTGACCGCCGTGACGATGGCCCTCCTCGACGATCGTCCGGGTCAGCCGTCCGAGGAACTGATCAGGAAGGCACTCCGCAACTGGGCCTTCGTCCTCCCGGGGCCGGACGAGCGCGAATTGCCGACCGAGATCGCAAACACCTTGCACTGGGTGGCCAAGGCGTCGCGTCCGCTCTCGGATCTCGGTGACGCCGCGATCGGCAGGGCCGTCCTGGACTCGCTGAAGCTGAAGCTCGACGGGACGGCGGCGGCTGCGGAGACCGTTCGGCGCAAGCGTCGGACACTCGTCAATGCAATGCACTACGCCGTGGACCTCGGGGAGTTCAAAGAGAATCCGATCACGGGCATCCGCTGGAAGAAGCCGAAGGTCGCCGGAGAAGTCGACCCCCGGGTGGTAGCCAATCCCGAGCAGGCTCGGTCCCTGCTGACGGCGGTCTCGTACGTCGGCGGGTACGGTCGCGCGCGTGGCCGTCGACTCGTCGGCCTGTTCGCCTGCATGTACTACGGCGCCCTGCGCCCGGCTGAGGCCGTCGGCCTCAACAGTACGGACCTGAAGCTTCCCGAGACCGGCTGGGGGACGGCACTGCTGAACCGGACGCGCCCCAGTGTCGGCAAGCAGTGGACAGACTCCGGCGAGACCCACGACGACCGGGGCCTGAAGAACCGGCCCGCGGAGGAGGTCCGGCTCGTGCCAATTCCGCCTCAGCTCGTCGCCATCCTCCGGCAGCATCTTGACACCTTCGGCACCGTCGAGGACGGGCGGCTGTTCACCAATGAGCGCGGGGGAGTGGTCGGCTCCTCGACGTACTACCGCGTCTGGCAGGAGGCCCGTGCACTGGCGCTCCCGCCGGCCGCGGTCGCCTCGCCGCTCGCCGCGCGCCCGTACGACCTACGGCACTCGGCGCTGTCGACCTGGCTCAACTCCGGAGTGGACCCGACCGAGGTAGCCGAGCGCGCCGGCAATAGCGTCGAAGTCCTGCTGAGCCGATATGCCAAGTGCATCGACGGACGGAAGGAGATCGCCAACCGCAAGATCGAAGAGCTGCTACGCGAGTACGAGTGATCGAGCTCAGCGCTGGGCTTCAGCCCCCTGGACCTTTCCAGGGGGCTTCGCATTTCAAGACTGCGACATTACGCGCGCCTATCCCGCTCGGCCAGTGCGGCACGGTACAGATGAACGGTCTCGTCGTCTGAGAGTCGCACGGCAGCCCCATGACTTCCCGCCTCACGGCTGAGCCATTGGACTCTCTCTAGCAGTTCAGTGCCGGGGGTACCTCGCCGCCAGGCCACGATGTGGTGATCCTGGTTGCGCGGCAGGCGAATGGGCAGGTACTCCAACTTTCGGGCGCGCAGCATCTCGGTGATATGCGTGAGAGCCTGTCCCCGCAGGCTCCGATGTTTCCCGATGCGGCGGAGTTCTTTCATCGAGAAGAGCGCGATCTCGCCGCGGCCCGCAAACGTCTCGATGATGCGCACGGCTTCGGAGTCAGCGCGCAGGCGTTCAACGGCGGTTGTCATAGTCCCCCCTTGGGCACGGCAGCACTGGGCAGCCTAGAACGCAACTGGCAGGGACGCGTGGTGAACGCCCACTCAACATGGCATGGCGCGACCCTGGGCCTGCCGGTCGGCCAGACAGGCGACCCGCCTTCCGGTGCTCAGCGGCGGCGCTTCTGGGCTCGTCCGATGACCTCCCCGCGCAGCGGCTGATCAGGGGAAACGCTTCAGGATCCTGTCCACGAATAGTCCACGGACCGCGTCGCAGGGCTGCTTCGGACGGCACATGCCTGCACATACGCGAAGACCCCGGCCTCAGCGTTTCCGCTGGTGACGGGGTCTTTGGGCACCTCATACAGGGTGCCCCCGGCAGGATTCGAACCTGCGCACACGGCTCCGGAGGCCGTTGCTCTATCCCCTGAGCTACGGGGGCGTGTTCGTCGCGTTGCTCGCGGCGACGGGTAGAACACTACCAGCTCCCTCGGGGTGGTCATGAACGGGTTTTCGCTGTCGGGGGCGGGGGTGTCGGTCGCTCGTGAGGGGTGGAAGTGGGGAAAACCCGGACGCGGTGGCCGGGGCCGACCTACTCTCGAGTTGTGCCAGGCGCATCGGGCCGGGTGCTTGTTGTGGACGACAACAAGGTCATCCGGCAGTTGATCAGGGTCAACCTCGAGCTTGAGGGGCTGGAGGTCGTGACCGCGGCCGATGGTGCCGAGTGTCTTGATGTCGTGCATCAGGTGCGGCCCGATGTAGTGACCCTCGACGTCGTCATGCCCCGGTTGGACGGGATCCGTACGGCCGCGCGCCTCCGGGCCGATCCGCGCACCCGCGACGTGCCCCTCGCCATCGTCAGTGCCTGCGGGCATCACGAGGTCGAGGCCGGACTCGAAGCGGGCGTCGACGCCTTCCTCGCCAAGCCCTTCGAGCCCGCCGAACTGGTCCGCATGGTGCGGCAGTTGGTCGAGCGGGCCCGGAGTGAGGGCCGACAGCGCGGCGGCCCCCGGACGAAGGATCACGCGACGACGAGACACGGGACAGGGCACGTGACGGATCAAGCGACGCGGCACGGGACAGGGCACGTGACGGATCAAGCGACGCGGCACGCGACAGGACGCGCGACGGATCACCTCACGGATCATGTGACAGCACGTACGACAGAACGCGCGGCGGCAGATGTGACAGTACGCGCGACGGAAGTCGCAGAACGCACCACTGAAGCGACAGAACACGCGAGGGACGCCGGCGAACAAGCCAAGGAAGTGGATCTGCCCGCCGTGCCCTAGGCACGAGGCTCCCGGCCAGCCCTCGAACCGGCACCGCGTCCACATCCCGGCCAGCCCTCGAACCGGCACCGCGTCCACATCCCGGACCGTACGGAAACCGGCTCGCATACCCACCCCCTTCCTCCCATACGCTTGTCCCGTGACCCCCGCCGAGCTCTCCCACACCGTGCTGCACGCCGTGCGCCGCGCTGTCGACGAGGGTGAGCTCAGCGTGACCGTGCCGGAGCGGGCCGTGGTCGCTCCGCCGGGGCCCGGGGGCTGCGGCGACTACGCCACCAACGTCGCCCTCCAGCTGGCTCGCGCGGCAGGGCGGCCGCCGCGTGACGTGGCCGAGATCCTGCGGGCACGGCTCCTCGGTGAGCAGCGGTTCACCGACGTCGTCGTCACCGGGCCCGGCTTCCTCAACCTCAGCCTGCGCGGCACTGCCTCGGCCGGCCTCGTCGAGGAGATCCTGCGGCGTGGGGGGCAGTACGGGCACGCGGCGACCGGGTGCAGCGGGGCCGCCGTCCGGCTCCGATGCCCGGCCGAGGTGCGTGCCGTCGTGGTCGCCGACGCCGTTGCCCGTGTGCTGCGCAGCCAGGGCGACGTCGTCCGTGTCGAATGCGAGGGCCGGCCCGCCGCGGAGTGGGAATCCGTCCTCGGGGCGGACGTCACCACCCGGGGGCCCGGCAGCGCCGACCGGGGCGTCCCCACCCGGGCGCCCGGCAGCGCCGACCGGGGCGTCACCGTCCGCCCCGTGCCCGCCCCCGGCGACCCGCTGTCCCTCGGCCGGGACGCCGGCCGCTGGGCGCTGCTGCACCCCGCCGCCCACGACCGGCCCCGGATCCCCGGCGACCACCTCGTCCAGCGGGAGAGCAACCCCCTGTTCCGCGTCCGGTACGCCCACGCCCGCACCCGGGCGCTCCTGCGCAACGCCGCCGACCTCGGCTTCCACCCCGAGCCCGGTCCCGTGCGCGAAGCGGAAGCGCTGCTCGCCGCACTCGGCGACCACCCCCGCGTCCTCGCCGCCACCGCCACGCAGCACACCCCCGACCGCCTGGCCCGGCACCTCGTCACCGTCGCCGATGCCGCGATGCCCCTGCTCCCCGCCGTGCTGCCCCTCGGTGAGGAGAAACCCTCGGCCGCCCACCGTGCCCGGCTCGCGCTCGCCGAAGCGGCCGGGACGGTGCTGGCCGGCGGCCTGTCCCTGCTCGGCATCGACGCTCCCGACCATCTCTGAGAGACACGAACAGATCATGAGCCGTTCCGCACACCCCGCCGGGCCCCGTCACGCCGATGTCCTCCCCGAGGGCCACTACTCCGCCCCGCCCGCCGACCTCAACGCGCTGGACCCCAAGGTGTGGGCCCAGACCGTCACGCGTGACGAGGACGGGGTCGTGACCGTCGGAGGCATCCCCGTCACCCGGCTCGCCGAGGAGTACGGCACCCCCGCCTACGTCCTGGACGAGGCCGACTTCCGGGCCCGCGCGCGGGCCTGGCGCACCGCCTTCGGGACCGACGCCGACGTCTTCTACGCAGGCAAGGCGTTCCTCTCCCGTGCCGTCGTGCGCTGGCTCCACGAGGAGGGGCTGAACGTCGACGTCTGCTCCGGCGGTGAGCTGGCCACCGCCCTGTCCGCCGGCATGCCCGCCGACCGCATCGCCTTCCACGGCAACAACAAGTCCGTCGACGAGATCACCCGGGCCGTCGAGGCGGGCGTCGGGCACATCGTCCTCGACTCCTTCCAGGAGATCGTCCGCGTCGCGCACATCGCGCAGAGCCTCGGCAAGCGGCAGAAGGTCCTCATCCGCATCACCGTCGGCGTCGAGGCCCACACCCACGAGTTCATCGCCACGGCCCACGAGGACCAGAAGTTCGGCATCCCGCTGGCCGGCGGGCAGGCCGCCGAGGCCGTGCGCCGGGCCCTTCAGCTCGACGGTCTCGAGCTGGTCGGCATCCACAGCCACATCGGGTCGCAGATCTTCGACATGTCCGGGTTCGAGGTGGCCGCGCACCGGGTGGTCGGGCTGCTGAAGGCCGTCCGCGACGAGCACGGCGTCGAGCTGCCGGAGATCGACCTCGGCGGCGGCCTCGGCATCGCGTACACCAGCGACGACGACCCCCGCGAGCCGCACGAGATCGCCAAGGCCCTCACCGAGATCGTCACCCGGGAGTGCGAGGCCGCCAAGCTGCGCACGCCGCGGATTTCCGTCGAACCCGGGCGGGCCATCGTCGGCCCGACCGCTTTCACGCTCTACGAGGTCGGCACCGTCAAGCCCCTCGACGGGCTGCGGACCTACGTCTCCGTCGACGGCGGCATGTCGGACAACATCCGCACCGCGCTGTACGACGCCGAGTACAGCGTCGCGCTGGTGTCGCGCACCTCGGACGCCGAGCCGATGCTCGTCCGCGTCGTCGGCAAGCACTGCGAGAGCGGGGACATCGTGGTCAAGGACGCGTTCCTGCCGTCCGACGTGGCGCCGGGTGACCTCCTCGCCGTACCGGCCACGGGCGCGTACTGCCGGTCCATGGCCAGCAACTACAACCACGTGCTCCGCCCGCCGGTCGTCGCCGTGGACGGCGGTGAGGCGCGCGTGATCGTCCGCCGGGAGACGGAGGAGGACCTGCTGCGTCTCGACGTCGGCTGAACCGGCACAGGCCGGCATCGGCGCGCGGCGGAAGATCTCCTGTCTTCCGCCTCCGTGAAAATGAAATAGACATCTCACGATCCGGACCGGGGGCAGAAACCCCCGTCCGGTGAGTGAGACTGGTTCCACCGTAGACGGTAAAGAGGAAACGAGGTCGGATGATGCGTACGCGTCCGCTGAAGGTGGCGCTGCTGGGCTGTGGAGTGGTCGGCTCAGAGGTGGCGCGCATCATGACGACGCACGCCGACGACCTCACGGCCCGGATCGGGGCCCCGGTGGAGCTCGCGGGCGTGGCCGTGCGGCGGCCCGACCGGGTGCGTGAGGGCATCGCCCCCGAACTGATCACCACCGACGCCACCGCCCTGGTCAAACGCGGCGACATCGACGTCGTGGTCGAGGTCATCGGCGGCATCGAGCCCGCGCGCGGCCTCATCACCACCGCCTTCGAGTACGGCGCCTCCGTCGTCTCCGCCAACAAGGCGCTGCTCGCCCAGGACGGGGCCGCGCTGCACGCCGTCGCCGAGCAGCACGGCAAGGACCTCTACTACGAGGCCGCCGTCGCCGGTGCCATCCCGCTGATCCGGCCGCTGCGCGAGTCCCTCGCCGGCGACAAGATCAACCGGGTGATGGGCATCGTCAACGGGACCACCAACTTCATCCTCGACAAGATGGACTCGACGGGCGCGGGCTACCAGGAGGCCCTCGACGAGGCCACCGCCCTGGGGTACGCGGAGGCCGACCCGACCGCCGACGTCGAGGGCTTCGACGCCGCCGCCAAGGCCGCGATCCTCGCCGGCATCGCCTTCCACACGCGCGTGCGCCTCGACGACGTCTACCGCGAGGGCATGACCGAGGTGACCGCGGCCGACTTCGCCTCCGCCAAGGAGATGGGCTGCACCATCAAGCTGCTCGCCATCTGCGAGCGGGCAGGGGACGGCGCGTCCGTCACCGCGCGCGTGCACCCCGCCATGATCCCGCTGAGTCACCCCCTGGCCTCCGTCCGCGGCGCCTACAACGCCGTGTTCGTCGAGTCCGACGCCGCCGGGCAGCTCATGTTCTACGGCCCCGGAGCGGGTGGTTCCCCGACCGCCTCCGCCGTGCTCGGCGATCTCGTCGCCGTCTGCCGCAACCGGATCGGCGACACGACCGGACCGGGCGAGTCCGCCTATGCCGCGCTGCCGGTGTCCCCGATGGGTGACGTCGTCACGCGGTACCACATAAGCCTCGACGTGGCTGACAAACCGGGTGTTCTCGCCCAGGTCGCGACCGTCTTCGCCGAGCACGGAGTCTCGATCGATACGGTTCGCCAGTCGGGGAAGGACGGCGAGGCCTCCCTCGTCGTCGTCACGCACCGTGCGTCCGACGCCGCCCTCACCGGGACCGTCGAGGCGTTGCGCAAGCTCGACACCGTGCGTGGTGTCGCCAGCATCATGCGGGTTGAAGGAGAGTAACCAGCAATGACCCACCAGTGGCGCGGAATCATCGAGGAGTACCGGGACCGGCTGCCCGTCTCCGACAACACGCCGGTCGTGACGCTCCGCGAGGGCGGCACGCCCCTCGTGCCCGCGCAGGTGCTCTCCGAGCGCACGGGCTGCGAGGTCCACCTCAAGGTCGAGGGTGCGAACCCGACCGGGTCCTTCAAGGACCGCGGCATGACCATGGCCATCACCCGGGCCAAGGAGGAAGGCGCCAAGGCGGTCATCTGCGCCTCCACCGGCAACACGTCGGCCTCCGCCGCCGCCTACGCGGTGCGGGCCGGGATGGTCTGCGCCGTGCTCGTGCCGACGGGCAAGATCGCGCTCGGCAAGATGGGCCAGGCCCTCGTGCACGGCGCGAAGATCCTCCAGGTCGACGGCAACTTCGACGACTGCCTCACGCTCGCGCGCGGCCTCAGCGACAACTACCCCGTCGCCCTGGTCAATTCGGTCAACCCGGTGCGAATCGAGGGTCAGAAGACGGCGGCCTTCGAGATCGTGGACATGCTCGGCGACGCGCCCGACATCCACGTCCTGCCGGTCGGCAACGCGGGCAACATCACGGCCTATTGGAAGGGCTACACGGAGTACGCCGCCGACGGCGTGGCGACCCGGAAGCCGCGGATGTGGGGCTTCCAGGCCTCCGGCAGCGCCCCGATCGTGCGCGGCGAGGTCGTCAAGGACCCGTCGACCATCGCCACGGCCATCCGCATCGGCAACCCGGCCTCCTGGCAGTACGCGCTCGCCGCACGGGACGAGTCGGGCGGCTTCATCGACGAGGTGACGGACCGTGAGATCCTGCGCGCCTACCGGCTGTTGGCGTCCCAGGAGGGCGTCTTCGTCGAGCCGGCGTCCGCCGCGTCCGTCGCCGGTCTGCTGAAGGCCGCGGAGCAGGGCAAGGTCGACCCGGGGCAGCGGATCGTCTGCACCGTCACCGGCAACGGGCTGAAGGACCCCGACTGGGCCGTCGCCGGTGCCCCGCAGCCGGTCACCGTGCCGGTCGACTCCGCGGCGGCGGCGGAGCGCCTGGGTCTCGCCTGACGGCGCTCGAACGGGGCTGACGTGCGCCGATGCACCGAGCGCCGGTGTTACGCCCGACACGTTCCGGCGTAAGACGGCGTCGGCCCGGGGAGATTCCCTACGGCGGGTGCACAGGGGGCTTACGACACGCATCGTGCGCCTCCTGTGCGCCCTATGTCGCCACAGAACCTTCCTTCGATAGGCTGTACTGAACCCGCCCGCCGCATATGCCTCCGCAAGGAGCACGGTGCCGCGCCGTCTCCGCGGCCGGGACAGCCGCAGGCCGGCCCGGTCGGCAGCGGCCCTCAGGGTTCTCGTACGCCATCGAATGTCCACTGAACGTCATTCGACAATCACGCAGCTCAAGGAGAGTCATCGAGCGATGGCCGGTCCAGCGTTCCGCGCCGCCGCCGTCCGGGTGCGCGTCCCCGCCACCAGCGCCAACCTCGGCCCGGGTTTCGACGCCCTCGGCCTCGCGCTGGGGTTGTACGACGACGTGGTCGTCCGGGTGGCCGACTCCGGGCTGCACATCGACATCGCGGGTGAGGGAAGCGAGACGCTCCCGCGCGACGAGCAGCACCTTCTCGTACGGTCCCTGCGCACCGCCTTCGACCTGCTCGGCGGACAGCCGCGCGGGCTGGAGATCGTCTGCGCCAACCGCATTCCGCACGGCCGGGGCCTCGGTTCCTCCTCGGCGGCCATCTGCGCGGGCATCGTCGCCGCCCGCGCCGTGACCATAGGGGCCGAAGCGAAGCTCGACGACACCGCCCTGCTGGAACTCGCCACGGAGATCGAGGGCCACCCCGACAATGTCGCGGCCTGCCTGCTGGGCGGCTTCACGCTGTCCTGGATGGAGGGCGGTGCTGCCCGCGCGATCAGGATGGAGCCCGCGGATTCCATCGTTCCGGTGGTTTTCGTGCCCGGGAAGCCGGTTCTCACGGAAACCGCGCGCGGTCTGCTGCCGCGCACCGTGCCGCACGTCGACGCGGCCACCAACGCCGGCCGCGCCGCCCTGCTCGTCGAAGCCCTGACGCGCCGCCCCGAACTGCTGCTGCCCGCCACCGAGGACCGCCTGCACCAGGAGTACCGCGCGCCGGCCATGCCCGAGAGCGCGGCACTGGTGGAGCGGCTGCGGGGCGACGGCATCCCCGCCGTCATCTCCGGGGCCGGACCGACGGTCATGGCGCTGGCCGACGAGGAGAGCGCCGGCAAGGTCGAGGCCCTGGCGGGCGCGGACTGGGCGGCGAACCGGCTCCGCCTCGATCAGCAGGGCGCGAGCGTGCTGCCGCTCGCCGCCTCCGGTGACATCTGAAACCGCGCGGTTGCCGGATTTCGAGAGGGGGAATGTTTGTTGGATCCGGTAGTGTTAACCTCAAGTCTGCACCCGACCCCACCATGGCGAGGTGCCTCGTGTCCCCGTCCGGGACAGACATTCTTCCGGGAGCCCCCCAAGCCGCACTGTGTTCCGTACGTCGGACCGTACGCCGTACGAGGACACTGAGCGGGGCGCAGGGCACGCTTCGGAACCGGTGCGACCACGCCGCGTGACACTGACACTGGGTGCCACGGCTCAAGGAAGCGCCATCACCAGATTCCTCCGCCGCTTAGGCGGACCACCGCCCCGGCACGGTTCACACCACACGGACCGAAGCCGGACAGCACAACCGGTCGCCGAGCCAGACAGGCCGACGTCCGCTCCAGGGAAGGACCCTTCGTGAGCGACACCACCGATCTGATGGGCGCACGTGTCGAGGAGACCGCTGCCGCGCCCGCCACGGACGCCTCCGCGCCTGCCAGCGGTGCCGGCTCCCGGCGGCGCCGCGGTACCGGCCTCGAGGGCATGGTGCTGGCCGAGTTGCAGCAGGTCGCATCCGGCCTCGGTATCAGGGGCACCGCGCGGATGCGCAAGAGCCAGCTGATCGAGGTCATCAAGGAGGCGCAGGCGTCCGGCGGCGCCGCTCCGGCTGCGAAGGCCGACGCCCCCGCCGAGACCAAGCCCAAGCGCCGCGCCACCTCGCGGACCCGTACGGGCGACAACGCCGAGAAGGCGGAGAAGAAGGCGGACGCGAAGGAGGCCAAGGCCCCCGCGGACAAGGCCGAGAAGGCCGTGGCCCAGCAGCAGATCGAGATCCCCGGCCAGCCCGCCGGAGGCGCCTCCCGGTCCAGCGAGAACGAGCGCGCTGGGGACGACGCGCCCGAGCGCCGTCGTCGCCGGGCCACCGCCGAGGCCGGAGCCCCCGCTTCCGCCGCCGAGACCATCGTCGCCGAGGCGAAGACCGACACCAAGGCCGAGGCGCAGTCGCAGCAGCAGGCCCAGAACAACGAGGCCAAGTCCGACGCCGGTGACGGCGAGGGCCGTCGTCGCGACCGCCGTGACCGCGACCGGGACCGCGGGCGTGACCGCGGCGACCGCCGCGGCGGCAAGGGCGACGACCAGCAGGGCGGCGGCCGCCAGGACCGCGGCCAGCAGCAGAACCAGCAGGGCGGCGGCCGTCAGGACCGTGGCCAGCAGCGAGCCGATGACGACGGGGACGACTTCGACGGTGGCCGTCGTGGCCGTCGCGGGCGCTACCGCGACCGCCGTGGCCGTCGGGGCCGCGACGACATCGCCTCCGAGCCGCAGATCAACGAGGACGACGTCCTGATCCCCGTCGCGGGCATCCTGGACATCCTCGACAACTACGCGTTCATCCGCACGTCCGGCTACCTGCCCGGCCCGAACGACGTGTACGTCTCCCTCGCCCAGGTCCGCAAGAACGGCCTGCGCAAGGGTGACCACATCACCGGTGCGGTCCGTCAGCCGAAGGAGGGCGAGCGCCGCGAGAAGTTCAACGCGCTGGTCCGCCTGGACTCCGTCAACGGCATGGCGCCCGAACACGGCCGCGGCCGCCCGGAGTTCAACAAGCTCACCCCGCTGTACCCGCAGGACCGCCTCCGTCTGGAGACGGACCCGGGCGTGCTCACCACCCGCATCATCGACCTCGTGTCGCCGATCGGTAAGGGCCAGCGCGGTCTGATCGTGGCCCCGCCGAAGACCGGCAAGACCATGATCATGCAGGCGATCGCCAACGCGATCACGCACAACAACCCCGAGTGCCACCTGATGGTCGTCCTCGTCGACGAGCGTCCGGAAGAGGTCACCGACATGCAGCGGTCGGTGAAGGGCGAGGTCATCTCCTCGACCTTCGACCGCCCCGCCGAGGACCACACCACCGTCGCCGAGCTCGCCATCGAGCGCGCCAAGCGCCTGGTGGAGCTGGGTCACGACGTGGTCGTGCTGCTCGACTCGATCACCCGTCTGGGCCGCGCGTACAACCTCGCCGCCCCGGCCTCCGGCCGCATCCTGTCCGGTGGTGTCGACTCGACGGCGCTGTACCCGCCGAAGCGCTTCTTCGGTGCGGCCCGCAACATCGAGGACGGCGGCTCGCTGACCATCCTCGCCACCGCCCTGGTGGACACCGGGTCCCGCATGGACGAGGTGATCTTCGAGGAGTTCAAGGGCACCGGCAACGCCGAGCTCAAGCTCGACCGCAAGCTCGCCGACAAGCGCATCTTCCCGGCGGTGGACGTCGACGCGTCCGGCACCCGCAAGGAAGAGATCCTGCTGGCCCCCGACGAGCTCGCCATCGTCTGGAAGCTGCGCCGGGTGCTGCACGCCCTCGACCAGCAGCAGGCGGTCGAACTGCTCCTGGACAAGATGAAGCAGACGAAGTCGAACGCCGAGTTCCTGATGCAGATCCAGAAGACCACCCCGACGCCGGGCAACGGCGACTGAGGCGGTCGGCTGAGGTAAGCACTGCACAGAGAGGGCCGCTCCCCGTCCGGGGAGCGGCCCTCTCTGTGCTGTTCGTGTGCGGGTAGGATCACGCTCTCTTCGAACTTGTGATCCCGAGGGGGGACATACGTGGGTACACCCATGCCCGGGGGCGGTCGGCACAGACGCCGGATACGCATCGCACTGCCCGTCGCCGCGGCCGGTGTCGCCGCCGCCGTGGCCGGCACGCTGCTGACGACGTCCGCCGGTGCGGCCACCCCGCTGCCGCAGCCGACCGTCAAGCCCGCCGTCAGCTCGCCGTCGCTCGCCGAGCTGGAGAAGCGCGTCGCGGGCGCCATGGCCGGTGACGACGTCGCCGGCAAGACGAGCAAGGCCTCGCTCAGCGCGGGCACCGTCACCGGCAGCATCGACCCGAAGATCATCGGTGGCAACGAGACCACCATCAGCACGGCCCCGTGGATGGCGCAGCTCCACTACTACGACGACCGGGGCACCTCCGGCACCAGTGACGACATCGGGTTCTTCTGCGGCGGTGCCGTCGTCGCGCCGACGAAGATCCTGACCGCCGCGCACTGCGTCAAGGGCTACAACTGGAACGGCAACGGCGCCGTCGTCACCGGCACCTCCCAGCTGCCCTCGGCTGACGGCACCGACCTGCACGGCGGCACCGTCACCGGCGTCTGGCGGCAGTGGAACCACCCGTCGTACAGCGCGACGACCATCGACAACGACATCGCGGTGCTGACCCTGCCCGTCCCGGTCAAGGCCACCCCGATCCGCATGACGACCTCCGGCGACACCGCGTCGTACGCGGCCGGCACCAGCGCCAAGGTCTACGGCTGGGGTCGCACCAGCTCCACCAGCGACGACATCTCCGAGACGCTGAAGACGGCCACGCTGCCCATGCAGTCCGACGCGACGTGCTCCGGCGCGTACGGCGCGGACTTCGTCAAGGGCCACATGGTCTGCGCGGGCAAGCCCGCCACCGGCAGCGACACCGGCACCGTCTCCGCCTGCAACGGCGACTCCGGCGGCCCCCTGGTCGTCAACAACCGGATCGTCGGCGTCGTGTCCTGGGGCGTGACCGACTGCGTCGCCAAGGGCGCCTACAGCGTCTTCGCCAAGGTCAGCTCCTACGTCGGCGCCGCCTACCCGCGCCTGGACGACACCAACATCAGCGGCGACCACAAGGCTGACCTGTGGGTGCGCAACGCCTCCACCAAGACCGGCTACTCCAAGGACTCCAACGGCACGTCGTTCGCCGCCCGCGAGTCCTGGGGCAACTGGGACGGTGTGAACGTCGTCCTGCAGACGGACCTCGACCGCGACGGCTACCAGGACCTGGTCTACCGGCGCAGCAGTGACGGCGACGTCTTCTGGACGCACTACGTCATCTCCAGCGGCACCTGGTCCACCAAGCAGATCGCCGACAACTGGAAGACCCGCACCCGGATCATCACCCCCGGTGACGTCACCGGCGACTACCTGCCCGACCTGCTCTCGGTCGACTCGGCGGGCGTCATGTGGATCTACCCGGGCAAGGGCAACGGCACCTTCGCGCCCCGCGTGAAGGTCGGCTCCGGCTGGAACCAGTACAACTCCGTGCGCGGCAAGGGCGACTTCAACGGGGACGGCAAGACCGACCTGATCGCCCGCAGCAAGTCCGGCAGCGCCATCTACCTCTACAAGGGCACCGGCAAGGCCGGCTCGGGCGCCTTCTCCGCCCGGGTCAAGGTGCGCACCTGGGCCGACTACAACGCCTTCGACGCGCCCGGTGACGTCACCGGCGACGGCAAGGCCGACTTCCTGGCCCGCACCCCCGGCGGCACGCTGTACCTGTACGCGGGCACCGGCAAGGGGACGAGCGAGATCTTTGCCACAAGGAAGTCCGTGGGCACCGATTTCAAGCAGTACGACATCTTCGGCTGAAATTGCAGGTGAGCGGGTCCCGCTCCGTTGCGACGAACACGCGCTGTGCCCACCGTCCTACGCGGTGGGCACAGTCCGTTGTGCAACCCTTTCCCGAGTTTCTCCGTCTGTCCAGGTGGGGCGACGATAGTGCGAGGAAGGGTCTTCTCCGGCCACGCCTGGCACTGACCGCAGGGGGTAACCGACCGTAGAAGAGCTGAGGAGTACATGTCCGCCGAGAGCACACCCGAACCGGGGATACCGGTCGATACCGGTAGCAGTGGAGAGCGTCACCGCGGCAAGGGCCGGCGCCGTAAGCCCCCGCGGCGCACCAAGGGCCTGATGATCATGGCCTGGACGGCCGCGGGCATCGTGGTGCTGGGCGGCGCCGGAGCCGGTTACCTGTACTTCAAGCTCAACGGCAACCTCAAGAGCGTCGACATCGACCAGGCCCTGGGCACGGACCGGCCCGAGAAGGCCGACAACGGCTCGGAGAACATCCTCGTCCTCGGCTCCGACACCCGCGCCGGCGGCAACAAGCAGCTCGGCGGCGGCACCGACGACGGCAGCGCCCGCTCGGACACGGCGATGGTCGTGCACGTCTACAAGGGGCACAAGAAGGCCAGCGTGGTCTCCATCCCGCGCGACACCCTCATCGACCGTCCCGCGTGCACGGACACCAAGGGCAAGGAGTACCCCGCCGCGCGCAGCGTGATGTTCAACTCCGCGTACTCCACCGGCGGGGCCGCCTGCGCCGTGAAGACCGTCGAGTCGATCACCGACCTGCGCATGGACCACTACCTGGAGGTCGACTTCGCCGGCTTCCAGAAGCTCATCGACGACCTCGGTGGCGTCGAGATCACCACGACCAAGAGCATCGAGGACCCCGACAGCCATCTGGACCTGAAGGCCGGCACCCACACGCTCGACGGCAAGCAGGCCCTCGGTCTGGTCCGCACCAGACACGGCGTCGGTGACGGCTCGGACCTGGGCCGGATCCAGCTCCAGCAGGCCTTCATCAAGGCGCTGGTCCACCAGATCAAGGACGTCGGCGTCTTCTCGGACCCGAAGCGGCTGCTCGACCTCGCGGAGACCGCGACCAAGACGGTGACGACCGACTCCGACCTCGGCTCGGTCAACAGGCTCGCGTCCTTCGCGAGCGGCCTGAAGGGCATCAGCCCGTCCAGCATGCACATGGTCACGATGCCGGTGGCCTACGACCCGGCCGACCCCAACCGCGTCCTCCTCCAGGAGAAGAAGGCCGACCAGATCTGGAAGGCCCTGGAGAACGACAAGCCGATCCCGAAGAGCGCGACGAAGGGCAACGCCTCGGGCGAAGCCAAGGGTGTGGTCAGCGCCCCGTAAGGGGCGCGGGGACCCGCGCGGGCAAGCGGCACCGGCCCGCCGGGAACAAACAACGGCAACCCCCGGTTTTGGGGGATGGCCCCAGTCCTGGCAGACTGGTACGTCGGCTCCGGTTCACGCTCCCGCACCCCGCGGCAGCGACCCGGCGCCCTCCCGAACCTAGGAGACACCTTGAAGCGCGACATCCACCCCGAGTACGTCGAGACGCAGGTCAGCTGCACCTGTGGCGCGTCGTTCACCACCCGCAGCACCATCGAGTCCGGCACCATCCGCGCCGATGTCTGCTCCGAGTGCCACCCGTTCTACACGGGCAAGCAGAAGATCCTCGACACCGGTGGCCGTGTGGCCCGCTTCGAGGCCCGCTTCGGCAAGGCCGCCGGCTCCAAGAAGTAGCGAGCTCCGAATCGCCGGTCCACGGACGCGCCCCCTCACCGGGCGCTCCGGGACCGGCGTTTTTGGTCGCCCGCCCTTCACCCCCGTCCCGCACAGGAGCCCAAGATGTTCGAGGCCGTCGAGGAACTCGTCGCCGAGCACGCCGACCTGGAGAAGAAGCTCGCCGACCCGTCGGTCCACTCCGACCAGGCCAACGCGCGCAAGCTGAACAAGCGTTACGCCGAGCTCACCCCCATCGTCGCCACGTACCGCTCCTGGACGCAGACGGGCGACGACATCGAGACCGCGCGTGAACTGGGCGCCGACGACCCTGAGTTCGCCGCCGAGGTCAAGGAGCTGGAGAAGGCGCGCGAGGAGCTCACGGAGAAGCTGCGCCTCCTGCTCGTCCCGCGTGACCCCAGCGACGACAAGGACGTCATCCTGGAGATCAAGGCGGGCGCGGGCGGCGACGAGTCCGCCCTGTTCGCGGGCGACCTGCTGCGCATGTACCTGCGCTACGCCGAGCGCGTCGGCTGGAAGACCGAGATCATCGACGCCACCGAGTCCGAGCTGGGCGGCTACAAGGACGTCCAGGTCGCCGTGAAGACCAAGGGCGGCCAGGGGGCCACCGAGCCGGGCCAGGGCGTCTGGGCGCGGATGAAGTACGAGGGCGGTGTGCACCGCGTGCAGCGCGTGCCCGCCACGGAGTCCCAGGGGCGGATCCACACCTCCGCGGCCGGTGTGCTCGTCACGCCCGAGGCCGAGGAGGTCGACGTCGAGATCAACCCCAACGACCTGCGCATCGACGTCTACCGGTCCTCCGGGCCCGGCGGACAGTCCGTCAACACCACCGACTCCGCCGTGCGCATCACGCACCTGCCGACCGGAGTCGTCGCCTCCTGCCAGAACGAGAAGAGCCAGCTCCAGAACAAGGAGCAGGCACTGCGTATCCTGCGCTCCAGGCTGCTCGCGGCCGCGCAGGAGGAGGCGGAGAGGGAGGCGGCCGACGCCCGCCGCAGCCAGGTCCGCACCGTCGACCGCTCCGAGAAGATCCGCACCTACAACTTCCCGGAGAACCGCATCTCCGACCACCGCGTCGGCTTCAAGGCGTACAACCTGGACCAGGTCCTGGACGGCGACCTCGACGCCGTGATCCAGGCCTGCGTCGACGCGGACTCGGCGGCGAAGCTGGCGGCTGCGTAAGGCAGGCACGAGCACGTACGAGTGATCACGTACGAGTACAACGGAGGACTTGCGTGCAGCAGTCATTTGGGGGGCGACCCCCAAGCCCCCGCAGCGTGCTGCTCGCGGAGGTGGCCCAGGCCACCCAGCGGCTCGCCGACGCCGGCGTGCCCTCGCCGCGCACCGATGCCGAGGAACTCGCCGCGTTCGTGCACGGCGTCAAGCGCGGCGAGCTGCACACCGTCAAGGACTCCGACTTCGACGCCCGCTACTGGGAGGTCATCGCCCGCCGCGAGGCCCGCGAACCGCTCCAGCACATCACCGGGCGCGCCTACTTCCGCTACCTGGAACTCCAGGTCGGCCCCGGGGTGTTCGTGCCGCGGCCCGAGACGGAGTCCGTGGTCGGCTGGGCCATAGACGCCGTACGGGCCATGGACGTCGTCGAGCCGTGCATCGTCGACCTGTGCACCGGCTCCGGCGCCATCGCGCTCGCCCTCGCCCAGGAGGTGCCGCGCTCGCGCGTGCACGCCGTGGAGCTGTCCGAGGACGCCCTCAAGTGGACCCGCAAGAACGTCGAGGGGTCCAGGGTCGACCTGCGGCAGGGCAACGCGCTGACGGCCTTCCCGGACCTCGACGGCCAGGTCGACCTGGTCATCACCAACCCGCCCTACATCCCGCTCACCGAGTGGGAGTACGTCGCCCCCGAGGCGCGGGACTACGACCCCGGCCTGGCCCTCTTCTCCGGCGAGGACGGCCTCGACCTCATCCGCGGCCTGGAACGCACCGCGCACCGGCTGCTGCGGCCGGGCGGCGTGGTCGTCGTCGAGCACGCCGACACCCAGGGCGGCCAGGTGCCGTGGATCTTCGCCGAGGACCGCGGCTGGACCGACGCGGCCGACCACCCGGACCTCAACAACCGCCCGCGCTTCGCCACGGCACGCAAGGCACTGCCGTGAGCACACCGGGCACCCCGCGCTCTTCGCGGACTTCATCCCAGCAGCACGTGTACGAGGAGGCCAGCTAAAGATGGCACGGCGATACGACACCAACGACGCGACCGACCGAGTGACCGGTCTGCGCGAGGCAGCGTCCGCCGTCCGCCGTGGCGAGCTCGTGGTGCTGCCGACGGACACGGTGTACGGCATCGGCGCCGACGCGTTCTCCTCGGAGGCGGTCGCCGACCTGCTGGAGGCGAAGGGCCGGGGCCGCAACATGCCCACCCCCGTCCTGATCGGCTCCCCGAACACGCTGCACGGCCTCGTCACGGACTTCTCCGAGCTGGCCTGGGAGCTCGTCGACGCGTTCTGGCCGGGCGCCCTGACGCTCGTCGCCCGGCACCAGCCGTCTCTCCAGTGGGACCTCGGGGACACCCGGGGCACGGTCGCCGTGCGCATGCCCCTGCACCCGGTCGCCATCGAGCTGCTGACCGAGGTCGGCCCCATGGCCGTCTCCTCCGCCAACCTGACCGGCCACCCGGCGCCGGAGGACTGCGACGCCGCGCAGGAGATGCTGGGCGACTCCGTCTCCGTCTACCTCGACGGCGGCCCGACCCCCGGCATCGTGCCGTCGTCGATCGTCGACGTGACCCGTGAGGTGCCGCTGCTGCTGCGCGCGGGTGCCATCTCGGCGGACGAGCTGCGAAAGGTCGTACCCGACCTCGAGGTGGCGAATTGACGGCCCCTGGATCGGGGCGTGGCATAGGCAACGGGGAAAGCGCGGCGGAGATCACGACGACCTTCGTGGGACTTCCGCGCGACAGCTTCCGCATCCTCCACGTCAGCACCGGCAACGTGTGCCGCTCGCCCATCACCGAGCGGCTGACCCGCCATGCGGTGCGGGAGCGGCTCGGCATCCTGGGCGGCGGGCTGATCGTGGAGAGCGCGGGCACCTGGGGTCATGAGGGCGCGCCCATGGAGTCCCACGCGGAGACCGTCCTGGCCGACTTCGGCGCGGACGCCTCCGGCTTCACCGGGCGCGAGCTCCTCGACGAGCACGTGATCCGCGCCGACCTGGTGCTGACCGCCACCAGGGACCACCGGGCGCAGGTCATCTCCATGGGGCACTCGGCGGGCCTGCGGACCTTCACGCTCAAGGAGTTCACCCGTCTGGTCAAGGCCATCGACCCGGTGACCCTGCCTCCTCTGGAGGAAGGCGTGGTCGTCCGCGCCCGTGCGCTGGTCCGCGCCGCTGCGGCTCTACGCGGGTGGCTGCTGGCACCGAACGCCGAGGCGGACGAGGTCTACGACCCGTACGGGGCGCCCCTGACGTTCTTCCGGTCCATCGGCGACGAGATACACCAGGCGCTCGATCCGGTCGTCACGGCGCTGACGGGCGTCCCCGCAAAGATGTAACAGCCGAGCGGTCCCGGGGCCCCAGGCCTACATTGGACGTACGTCACCCCGGCGCGTGAGCCGAAGGGGCGCGTCGGTCCTGAGAGGCCGAACGCGCGGAGGCCCGGAGGGCTGAGCACGATCGGCCTCTCAGGACCGACTCAGGCGCCCCGGAGGCGAACCGCCCAGACATGCGACGCCGCCCGGAGCCCACCATGACGGTCACCCCTGCCATCCAGGCCGACGTCCTGCGCCGCCAGGACCCCGAGCTCGCCGACGTCCTGCTCGGCGAGCGGGAGCGGCAGTCGACCACGCTCCAGCTGATCGCCGCCGAGAACTTCAGCTCCCCGGCCGTCCTGGCCGCCCTCGGGTCACCGCTGGCGAACAAGTACGCCGAGGGCTACCCGGGGGCGCGGCACCACGGCGGCTGCGAGATCGCCGACGTCGCCGAGCGTCTCGCCGTGGAGCGGGCGAAGGCCCTGTTCGGCGCCGACCACGCCAACGTCCAGCCGCACTCGGGCTCTTCGGCGGTGCTCGCGGCCTACGCGGCCCTGCTCCGCCCCGGCGACACCGTCCTCGCCCTCGGCCTGCCCCACGGCGGGCACCTCACGCACGGCTCGCCCGCCAACTTCTCCGGCCGCTGGTTCGACTTCGTCGGCTACGGGGTGGACGCCGAGTCGGGGTTCATCGACCACGAGCAGGTGCGCGCCCTGGCCCGCACCCGCCGGCCCAAGGCGATCGTGTGCGGCTCCATCGCCTACCCCCGGCACCTCGACTACGCCTTCTTCCGCGAGGTCGCCGACGAGGTGGGCGCCTATCTCATCGCGGACGCCGCGCACCCCCTCGGGCTCGTCGCCGGGGGAGCGGCGCCGAATCCGGTGCCGTACGCGGACATCGTCTGCGGGACCTCTCACAAGGTGCTGCGCGGACCGCGCGGCGGCCTGATCCTGTGCCGGGCGGAGCTGGCCGACCGGGTCGACCGGGCGGTGTTCCCCTTCACCCAGGGCGGTGCGCAGATGCACACCATCGCCGCCAAGGCGGTCGCGTTCGGGGAGGCGGCAACACCGGCGTTCGCCGCGTACGCCCATCAGGTGGTGGCGAATGCGCGCGTTCTGGCGGCCCGGCTGGCCGCGGCGGGCATGGTCGTCACCACGGGAGGCACGGACACCCACCTGATCACCGCCGACCCGGCGCCGCTCGGCGTCGACGGGCGCACGGCCCGGGGCCGTCTCGCCGCGGCGGGCCTGGTCATGGACTGCTGCGCCCTGCCGCACGGGGACGCCCGGGGCCTGCGGCTCGGCACCGCCGCGGTCACCACCCAGGGCATGGGCGAGGCGGAGATGGCCCGGATCGCCGAACTGCTCGCCGGGGTGCTCGGGGGAGTGACGGAGACCTCAAGGGCCCGTGAAGATGTGCGGGAGCTGGCCGGTGGATTTCCGCCGTATCCGGCGTGAGCGGGGGTAAGCGCATCAGGGTGCACAGCCACTCGTGCAACCATCGTCGCTACCCGGAAGTCCCCACCCATATGCGCGCATCGCTAGGGTGTGGGGCTGAGATGGCCAGCGAGACCTGTGGGGAAGCCCGTGCGTGAATACCTCCTGACGCTCTGCATCACGGCCGCGGTGACGTACCTGCTGACAGGGCCGGTACGGAAGTTCGCGATCGTGGCCGGAGCGATGCCGGAGATCCGGGCACGTGACGTGCACCGGGAGCCCACTCCGCGCCTCGGTGGTATCGCGATGTTCTTCGGCCTGTGCGCGGGCCTGCTGGTCGCCGACCACCTGACCAACCTC
Organism: Streptomyces sp. SID5643; assembly: GCF_009872555.1. NCBI lineage: Bacteria > Bacillati > Actinomycetota > Actinomycetes > Kitasatosporales > Streptomycetaceae > Streptomyces > Streptomyces sp. SID5643. The sequence continues at coordinate 23,581 of NZ_WWIC01000293.1, read as the reverse complement.
AACCAGGTCTTCGAGACGTCGAACGAGCCCCGGGCGCTGCTGTCCGGGGCGGCGCTGATCTGGCTGATCGGTGTGCTGGACGACAAGTTCGAGATCGACGCCCTGATCAAGCTCGGCGGCCAGATGATCGCCGCGGGCGTGATGGTCGTGCAGGGTCTGACGATTCTGTGGCTACCGATCCCGGGTGTGGGCTCGGTCGCGCTCACCCAGTGGCAGGGCACCCTGCTGACGGTGGCGCTGGTCGTCATCACCATCAACGCGGTCAACTTCGTCGACGGCCTGGACGGCCTCGCGGCCGGCATGGTCTGCATCGCCGCCACGGCGTTCTTCCTGTACGCCTACCGCATCTGGTACTCGTACGGCATCGAGGCCGCCGCCCCCGCCACCCTCTTCTCGGCGATCCTGATGGGCATGTGCCTGGGCTTCCTGCCGCACAACATGCACCCGGCCCGGATCTTCATGGGCGACTCGGGCTCGATGCTGATCGGCCTGGTCCTGGCCGCCGGCGCGATCTCCATCACCGGGCAGGTCGACCCGGACGCGCTCAACCTGTACGTGGGCTCCGAGAAGGAGGCCGTGCACCAGACGGTCCCCGTCTACATCCCGCTGCTGCTGCCGCTGACGATCATCGCGGTGCCGGCCGCCGACCTGATCCTGGCGATCGTGCGCCGCACCTGGCGCGGGCAGTCCCCGTTCGCCGCCGACCGCGGCCACCTGCACCACCGGCTGCTGGAGATCGGCCACTCGCACAGCCGCGCGGTGCTCATCATGTACTTCTGGTCCGCGCTGATCGCCTTCGGTGCCCTCGCCTACTCGGTCAACTCCGCGTCGATGTGGATCGTGCTGGGTGTGGTGTTCCTCAGCGCGGTCGGACTCCTGCTGCTTCTGCTGCCGCGCTTCACGCCGCGTGTCCCGCGCTGGATGGAGCGCTTCGTGCCGCCGCGCTACCGGCGCCGCGGCTCGGTCGCGGCCCTTTCACCGGAGGCCTCGACCCCGGCGTCGGCGGCGGACCAGCCCGTCACCGCCGATGACCGCGCCCCTGTGGTGTCCGGGGTGGCCGGTGTCAACGGGGCGACCGCCATCGGCCCCCGTTCACGCCTGGCCGACCGGCGCAAGGCGGGGACAAGGTAAGAATCTGACTAGAGCATTGCCAAGTCGTGGGGTTGCGATGGGGGTGCGAAGCGTCGCAATACCAGACATCTCGGCGAACTTCCCGCTCAGACGCGCAGGTTCACTCTCATGTGTGACAGTCCGCACACCTCCAGGTAAAGACTGCATCAAATAGTTTGTGATACGGTTCACGAGAACCCCCCGGATAGAGCCGAAGGACCGTAGTGCGACGGTCCTTGGCGTGAGGACTCCACTCAGCCCGGGACTACGCTCGTCCATGACGACACCCCTGCCCCCTGCGAAAGCGGAGTTGCCGCCATGCCGTCCAATGACGCCCGGAACCTCTTGCAGTGCGCTGTGCCCACAGCCGCTGCCGGTGTGGTCGTGGTCGCCGTCAGTGGCGTGGTGGCCGGAGGCAAGGGAGCCGTCGGAGCGGCCGTCGGCACCGTGCTGGCCATCCTCTTCATGGGGGTCGGTCTCTACGTTCTCCAGTGGACGGCAAAAACGCTCCCGCAGTTGTTCCAGGCCATGGGGCTGATGCTCTACGTCGCCCAGCTGCTGCTTCTCCTGATCTTCGTCGCCCTCTTCAAGGACACCTCTCTCTTCAACGCGAAGACGTTCGCCCTCGGGCTCGTCATCGCCACCGTCGTGTGGATGGCCGCGCAGGCTCGTGCGCATATGAAAGCCAAGATCTTCTACATCGACCCGGACTCCGAGAAGAGCGAGAAGCCCGAGAAGACCGGACCGTCGTCGTGACGAGTAGGGGCGCGATAAAGGGCAGTAGGAACTCCTGCTATCGTCCGGTGCCAACTGCGGCATCGCGGGCGCGGGCATCTGAGCTGACGCCTGCTCGAACGCGAGGCTCGATGCCCCCCAGCCGCCCTCACATCCGTAACACCAGTCCCGTGCCGAACCGCGGCTGCGCGCCGCGCCGACACAACGAGGTTGCCGTACCTATGCGTCACGCCGAAGGAGCCCGCGGTGAGTGCTGACCAGACCCAGCTCGCCTTTGACTGGAGCTGTCGGATCATGTCCGACGGGTGTGGTTTTCCGGCACCGGGCCTGCACTCGTTCCTCTTCAAGCCGATTGCCACGGTTGGAGGGTACGAGTTCAACAAGGTGATGCTGCTCGCCATCATCACCACCATCCTCGTCATCGGCTTCTTCTGGGCGGCCTTCGGCAAGGCCAAGGTGGTGCCCGGCAAGCTGCAGATGGTCGGTGAGGCCGGCTACGACTTCGTCCGCCGCGGCATCGTCTACGAGACCCTCGGAAAGAAGGAGGGCGAGAAGTACGTCCCCTTGATGGTCTCGCTGTTCTTCTTCATCTGGATCATGAACATCTGGTCCGTGATCCCGCTGGCGCAGTTCCCGGTGTCGTCGGTCATCGCCTACCCGGCGGTCCTCGCCGCGGTCGTCTACGTGACCTGGGTCTCGCTGACCTTCAAGCGGCACGGCTTCGTCGGGTTCTTCAAGAACATCACCGGCTACGACAAGTCGCTCGGCCCGGTGCTGCCGCTCGTGATGATCATCGAGTTCTTCTCGAACCTGCTCGTCCGGCCGTTCACGCACGCCGTCCGACTGTTCGCGAACATGTTCGCCGGTCACCTGATGCTGGTCATGTTCACCGTCGCCTCCTGGTACCTGCTCAACAGCTGGATGATCCCGGCGGCCGGTATCTCCTTCGTGATGACCATGGCCATGATCGTCTTCGAGCTTTTCGTGCAGGCCGTCCAGGCGTACGTCTTCGTACTCCTCGCCTGCACGTACATCCAGGGCGCTCTGGCCGAGCACCACTGAGCCCCTCACCCCCCGCAAGATCCCAAGAACGTCCGGTGGCCAACCCCCGCCGGTCCGTGAAAGAGAAGGAAGAAACAGCATGGCTGCCACTGAGACCCTCGCCGCTGTCTCCGGTTCGCTCGGCTCCATCGGCTACGGCCTCTCCGCCATCGGCCCCGGCATCGGCGTCGGCATCATCTTCGGTAACGGCACCCAGGCCCTGGCCCGCCAGCCCGAGGCCGCCGGCCTGATCCGCGCCAACCAGATCCTGGGCTTCGCCTTCTGTGAGGCGCTCGCCCTCATCGGCATCGTTATGCCGTTCGTGTTCGGTCAGTAATTACCTGCTCACCGACACGTTTCGACGAAAGGCACTGATGTGATCGCCAACCTGGTGCAGCTGGCGGCCGAGGAAGAGCAGAACCCGCTCGTTCCTCCGGGCCCCGAGCTGCTCGTCGGCACCATCGCCTTCGCCATCGTGTTCTTCTTCTTCTGGAAGAAGCTGCTTCCGAACATCAACAAGGTTCTGGAGGAGCGCCGCGCGGCGATCGAAGGCGGTATCGAAGAGGCCGAGACCATGAAGGTCGAGGCCCAGAGCGTCCTTGAGCAGTACAAGGCACAGCTCGCCGAGGCCCGGCACGAGGCCGCGCGCCTGCGCCAGGAGGCGCAGGAGCAGGGTGCCGCGCTCATCGCCGAGATGCGGGCCGAGGGCCAGCGTCAGCGCGAGGAGATCGTCGCCGCCGGTCACTCCCAGATCGAGGCCGACCGCAAGGCCGCCGCGTCCGCGCTGCGCCAGGACGTCGGCAAGCTCGCCACCGACCTGGCCGGCAAGCTCGTCGGGGAGTCCCTGGAGGACCACGCCCGCCAGAGCCGCGTGATCGACCGGTTCCTCGACGAGCTCGAGGAGAAGGCCGAGGCCGGGCGATGAACGGAGCGAGCCGCGAGGCCCTGGCAGCCGCACGTGAGCGTCTCGACGCGCTGACGGACTCGACGTCCGTGAACGCGAGTTCGCTCGCCGACGAGCTGGCCGCCGTCACCGCGCTGCTCGACCGCGAGGTGTCGCTGCGTCGGGTCCTCACCGACCCGGCGCAGGACGCGGAGGCCAAGGCAGGTCTGGCCCAGCGTCTGCTCGGCACCCAGGTCAGCGGCCCGGCCGCCGACCTGGTCGCCGGCATGGTGCGCTCCCGCTGGTCGCAGTCGCGCGACCTGGTGGACGCGGTGGAGGTGCTGGCCGACACCGCCGACCTCACCGCCGCGCAGCAGGCCGGCAAGCTCGACGACGTCGAGGACGAGCTGTTCCGGTTCGGCCGGATCGTCTCCGGCAGCACCGAGCTGCGTGCCGCGCTGACCGACCGCAAGGCCACCACCTCGGCAAAGAGCGAGCTGCTGCGCAGCCTGCTCGGCGGCCGGGCCCAGTCGGCCACCGAGCGTCTGGTCGCGCGCCTTGTGACCGCGCCGCGGGGACGTAGCCTGGAGTCGGGACTGGAGTCCCTGTCCAAGCTCGCCGCCGAGCGCCGGGACCGCATGGTGGCCGTCGTCACCTCGGCGGTGCCGCTGAGCGACGCACAGAAGCAGCGCCTGGGCGCCGTCCTCGCGAAGCTCTACGGCCGCAAGATGCACCTGAACCTGGACGTGGACCCCGAGGTCCTCGGCGGGATCCGGGTGCAGGTCGGTGACGAGCTCATCAACGGCTCCCTCGCGGACCGCATCGAGGACGCCGGCCGTCGGCTCGCCGGCTGAGCAGCAACTCAATAGGCATACGTACTTACGACGGCCCTGGTTGGGCCGTGCAGAAGAATCCTGGGGGTCGCCCCCAGACCCCCAAAGTGAAACTTCGGGCCCAACAAGGAGAGCAGGGAACCCAGATGGCGGAGCTCACGATCCGGCCGGAGGAGATCCGGGACGCGCTGGAGAACTTCGTCCAGGCGTACAAGCCGGACGCGGCCTCGCGCGAGGAGGTCGGTACGGTCACCTTCGCCGGTGACGGCATCGCGAAGGTCGAGGGCCTGCCCTCGACCATGGCCAACGAGCTGCTGAAGTTCGAGGACGGCACCCTCGGCCTCGCCCTCAACCTCGAGGAGCGCGAGATCGGTGCCATCGTCCTCGGCGAGTTCAGCGGCGTCGAGGAGGGCCAGCCGGTCTCCCGTACCGGTGAGGTTCTCTCCGTTGCGGTGGGCGAGGGCTACCTCGGCCGCGTGGTGGACCCCCTCGGCAACCCGATCGACGGCCTCGGCGAGATCGAGACCGAGGACCGTCGCGCCCTGGAGCTGCAGGCTCCGGGCGTCATGGTCCGCAAGTCGGTGCACGAGCCGATGGAGACGGGCTACAAGGCCGTCGACGCGATGACCCCGATCGGCCGTGGCCAGCGTCAGCTGATCATCGGTGACCGCCAGACCGGCAAGACCGCCCTGGCCGTCGACACCATCATCAACCAGCGCGACAACTGGCGCTCGGGCGACCCGAACAAGCAGGTCCGCTGCATCTACGTCGCCATCGGCCAGAAGGGCTCCACGATCGCCGGTGTGCGCGGCGCTCTGGAAGAGGCCGGCGCGCTGGAGTACACGACCATCGTCGCCGCCCCGGCGTCCGACCCGGCCGGCTTCAAGTACCTGGCGCCGTACACCGGTTCGGCCATCGGCCAGCACTGGATGTACCAGGGCAAGCACGTCCTGATCATCTTCGACGACCTGTCGAAGCAGGCCGACGCCTACCGCGCCGTGTCGCTGCTGCTGCGCCGCCCGCCGGGCCGTGAGGCCTACCCGGGTGACGTCTTCTACCTGCACTCCCGTCTGCTGGAGCGCTGCGCGAAGCTCTCCGACGAGATGGGTGCCGGCTCGATGACCGGTCTGCCGATCGTCGAGACGAAGGCCAACGACGTCTCGGCGTTCATCCCGACCAACGTCATCTCCATCACCGACGGCCAGTGCTTCCTGGAGTCGGACCTGTTCAACGCCGGTCAGCGCCCCGCGCTGAACGTCGGTATCTCCGTCTCCCGAGTCGGTGGTTCCGCGCAGCACAAGGCGATGAAGCAGGTTTCCGGCCGTCTGCGCGTGGACCTCGCCCAGTTCCGTGAGCTGGAGGCCTTCGCCGCCTTCGGTTCCGACCTGGACGCCGCGTCCAAGGCGCAGCTGGAGCGCGGTCAGCGCATGGTCGAGCTGCTGAAGCAGGCGCAGTACCAGCCGATGGCCACCGAGGACCAGGTCGTCTCCGTCTGGGCCGGCACCACCGGCAAGATGGACGACGTCCCCGTCGCCGACATCCGCCGCTTCGAGAAGGAGCTGCTGGAGTACCTGCACCGCAAGGAGCAGGGCCTCATGACCTCCATCCGCGAGGGCGGCAAGATGTCCGACGACACGCTCCAGGCCGTCGCCGATGCCATCGTGGAGTTCAAGAAGCAGTTCGAGACCTCCGACGGCAAGCTGCTCGGCGAGGACACCCCGGCTGCCGGTAAGTGACGACGGAAGGGACCTGACTCATGGGAGCCCAGCTCCGGGTCTACAAGCGTCGCATCCGATCCGTCACCGCGACCAAGAAGATCACCAAGGCGATGGAGATGATCGCCGCCTCGCGCGTCGTCAAGGCGCAGCGCAAGGTGGCGGCCTCCACCCCGTACGCGACCGAGCTCACCCGGGCGGTCACGGCGGTCGCCGGCGGATCCAACACCAAGCACCCGCTCACGACCGAGCCGGAGAACCCGACCCGTGCCGCGGTCCTGCTCCTCACGAGCGACCGCGGTCTGGCCGGCGCCTTCAACTCCAACGCCATCAAGGCCGCGGAGAAGCTCACGGCGAAGCTCGAGGCCGAGGGCAAGGAGGTCGTCAGCTACATCGTCGGCCGCCGCGGTGTCGCCCACTACAACTTCCGCGAGCGCAAGATCGCGGAGTCGTTCACGGGCTTCACCGACGAGCCGTCGTACGCGGACGCCAAGAAGGTCGCGGCCCCGCTGATCGAGGCGATCGAGACGGAGACGGCCGAGGGCGGCGTGGACGAGCTCCACATCGTCTACACCGAGTTCGTGTCGATGATGACGCAGACGGCGATCGAGGCGCGGTTGCTGCCGCTCAGCCTCGACGAGGTGGCGGCGGAGGCCAAGCCCAAGGGCGAGATCCTCCCGCTGTTCGACTTCGAGCCCTCGGCGGAGGACGTCCTCGACGCCCTGCTGCCGCGCTACGTCGAGAGCCGCATCTACAACGCGCTGCTCCAGTCGGCTGCCTCCAAGCACGCCGCCACGCGGCGCGCGATGAAGTCGGCCACCGACAACGCCGGAGAGCTCATCGAGACGCTCACCCGGCTTGCCAACCAGGCCCGCCAGGCCGAAATCACCCAGGAAATCAGCGAGATCGTCGGTGGCGCCAGTGCCCTGGCCGACGCGACCGCGGGGAGTGACTGACAAATGACCACCACTGTTGAGACGGCCACGGCGACGGGCCGCGTCGCGCGGGTCATCGGCCCGGTCGTCGACGTGGAGTTCCCCGTCGACGCGATGCCGGAGATCTACAACGCCCTTCACGTCGAGGTCGCCGACCCGGCGCTCGCAGGCGAGAAGAAGACGCTGACCCTGGAGGTCGCCCAGCACCTGGGTGACGGCCTGGTCCGCGCGATCTCCATGCAGCCCACCGACGGTCTGGTCCGCCAGGCCCCGGTGACCGACACGGGCGCGGGCATCACCGTCCCGGTCGGCGACTTCACCAAGGGCAAGGTGTTCAACACCCTCGGTGAGGTGCTGAACAGCGACGAGACCCACGAGGGCGAGCGCTGGTCCATCCACCGCAAGGCCCCCGCGTTCGACCAGCTCGAGTCGAAGACCGAGATGTTCGAGACGGGCCTGAAGGTCGTCGACCTGCTCACCCCGTACGTCAAGGGCGGCAAGATCGGTCTGTTCGGTGGTGCCGGTGTCGGCAAGACCGTGCTGATCCAGGAAATGATCATGCGTGTCGCCAACCTCCACGAGGGCGTCTCCGTCTTCGCGGGCGTCGGCGAGCGCACCCGTGAGGGCAACGACCTCATCGCGGAGATGGAGGAGTCCGGCGTTCTGGACAAGACCGCCCTGGTCTTCGGCCAGATGGACGAGCCCCCGGGCACCCGTCTGCGCGTGGCCCTGGCCGGCCTGACGATGGCGGAGTACTTCCGTGACGTCCAGAAGCAGGACGTGCTGTTCTTCATCGACAACATCTTCCGCTTCACCCAGGCCGGTTCCGAGGTGTCGACCCTGCTCGGCCGTATGCCCTCCGCGGTGGGCTACCAGCCGAACCTGGCCGACGAGATGGGCACCCTCCAGGAGCGCATCACCTCGACCCGTGGTCACTCGATCACCTCGATGCAGGCGATCTACGTCCCCGCGGACGACCTGACCGACCCGGCCCCGGCCACCACCTTCGCCCACCTCGACGCGACGACGGTTCTGTCCCGTCCGATCTCCGAGAAGGGCATCTACCCGGCCGTGGACCCGCTGGACTCGACGTCCCGCATCCTCGACCCGCGGTACATCTCGGCGGAGCACTACAACGCCGCGATGCGCGTGAAGAACATCCTGCAGAAGTACAAGGACCTCCAGGACATCATCGCGATCCTCGGTATCGACGAGCTCGGCGAGGAGGACAAGCTCGTCGTCCACCGTGCCCGTCGCGTGGAGCGCTTCCTGTCCCAGAACACCCACGCCGCCAAGCAGTTCACCGGCGTGGACGGTTCGGACGTGCCGCTGGACGAGTCGATCGCCGCGTTCAACGCGATCTGCGACGGCGAGTACGACCACTTCCCGGAGCAGGCGTTCTTCATGTGCGGTGGTCTTGAGGACCTCAAGAACAACGCCAAGGAGCTCGGCGTCTCCTGAGCCCCGTGCTCGTCGGAGGGGGCGGGGGTTCGTCCCGCCCCCTCTGTCACGCCTACTAGACTTGTAACCAACACCCGGCACCCCTGCCGGGTGGTGACCCGAGGAGCCACCCTTGGCTGCTGAGCTGCACGTCGCGCTGGTCGCGGCCGACCGTGAGGTCTGGTCCGGCCAGGCCACCCTGGTCGTCGCGCGCACCACGTCCGGCGACATCGGCGTCATGCCCGGTCACCAGCCGCTGCTCGGTGTGCTGGAGTCGGGCCCGGTGACCATCCGTACGAGTGAGGGCGGGACGGTCGTCGCCGCGGTCCACGGCGGATTCATCTCGTTCGCGGACGACAAGCTCTCGCTGCTGGCGGAAGTCGCGGAGCTGTCGGACGAGATCGACGTCCAGCGCGCGGAGCAGGAGCTCGAGCGCGCGAAGGCGGAGGACGACGCGGAGGCCCAGCGCCGCGCGGACGTCCGCCTGCGGGCTGCCACGGCGGCGCGCTGACCGGAGTCCGCCGTGTGATGACGTCACTCAGCCGCGGCTGGGTACCGGAGAGATCCGGACCCAGCCGCGGCTGAGGCGGATGTGGGTGATTTTTACGTTCCGTTACCTAGGAGACGAGGAGGTCGGTGTCGATGGTCCTCGCTCTGACTGTGTGCGGAATCGTGGTGGCCCTCGTGGTGGTGGGCCTGTTCGTCTTCGGCCTGCGCCGCCGGCTGATCCAGCGCTCGGGCGGCACCTTCGACGCCAGCCTGCGCTGGGACGCCCCGGCCGAGGGTGACGCCAACGGCAAGGGCTGGGCGTACGGGGTGGCCCGCTACAACGGCGACCGCGTCGAGTGGTACCGCGTCTTCTCGTACTCGCCGCGTCCGCGCCGCACCCTGGAGCGGTCCGCCATCGAGGTGGCAGGCCGCCGGGTGCCGGAGGGCGAGGAGGAGCTGGCGCTCCTCTCCGACCATGTGATCCTGGCCTGTGTGCACCGGGGCACCCGTCTGGAACTCGCGATGAGCGAAGACGCGCTGACCGGCTTTCTCGCGTGGCTGGAGGCAGCCCCGCCCGGTCAGCGCGTCAATGTCGCCTAGGGTCTGAAACCCTTCGAACTTCTCTGTGATCCGGCCTACTTCAGGCCGCTGTCGATGGCCGTCGCCAGCTCTCCGTTCGCGGTGTCTCCGCTGAACTCCCAGAAGAACGCGCCGCCGAGTCCCTGGTTCTTCGCCCAGGTCATCTTCCCGGCGATCGTGGCCGGAGTGTCGTACGACCACCAGTTGCTGCCGCAGTGCGCGTACGCCGTGCCGGCGATGGTGCCGGTGGCCGGGCAGGAGTTCTTCAGGACCTTGTAGTCCTCGATGCCCGCCTCGTACGTGCCCGGAGCCGCGCCGGTGGCCGATCCGCCCGGCGCGGACTGGGTGACGCCGGTCCAGCCGCGGCCGTAGAAGCCGATGCCGAGCAGGAGCTTTTTGGCCGGGACGCCCTTGGCCTTCAGCTTGGCGATCGCGTCGGCCGAGTTGAAGCCCGCCTGCGGGATCCCCGGGTAGGACGTGAGCGGGGAGTGCGGGGCGGTCGGGCCGTCCTTGTCGAACGCGCCGAAGTAGTCGTAGGTCATCACGTTGTACCAGTCGAGGTACTGGGCGGCGCCGCCGTAGTCGGCCGCGTCGATCTTGCCGCCGGAGGAGCCGTCGGCGGTGATGGCCGCGGTGACCAGGTAGTCCGGACCGAACTCGTTGCGCAGGGCCTGGGAGAGGTTCTTGAAGGCCGCCGGGCCCGAGGTGTCGCAGGTCAGGCCGCAGGCGTTCGGGTACTCCCAGTCGATGTCGATGCCGTCGAAGACGTCGGCCCAGCGCGGGTCCTCGACGACGGCCTTGCAGGACTTGGCGAACGCGGCCGCGTTCTGCGCCGCCTGGCCGAAGCCGCCCGAGTAGGTCCAGCCGCCGAAGGAGTACAGCACCTTGATGTGCGGGTACTTCGCCTTCAGCTGGCGCAGCTGGTTGAAGTTGCCGCGCAGCGGCTGGTCCCAGGTGTCGGCGGTGCCGCTGACGGACTGGTCGGCGGTGTAGGCCTTGTCGTAGGCGGCGTAGGTGTCGTCGACGGTGCACTGGCCGTTCTTGACATTGCCGAAGGCGTAGTTGATGTGGGTGATCTTCGAGGCCGTGCCCGAGGTCACCAGGTTCTTCACGTGGTAGTTGCGGCCGTAGACGCCCCACTCGGTGAAGTAGCCGAGCTTGACCTTGTCGCCGGTGGGCGGCTCGGTGGTGCCGCCGGTGGTGCGGACCCGGACGGCGCCGCTGACCGGGCCGGTCTGGTCGGCGGTGTCACGGGCCTGGACGGAGTAGGAGTAGTCGGTGCCTGCGGTGAGGCCGGTGTTGGTGTACGAGGTGCCCGTCACGGTGGCGACCTTGCCGCCGTCGCGCAGGACGTCGTAGTTCTTGACGCCCTTGTCGTCGGTGGCGGCGGACCAGGACAGCTTCACCGAGGTGTTGGTGATGTCCGAGGCGGTCGGGGTGCCGGGGGCGCTGGGCGCGCTGTCGCCGGGTTCCGTGGTGCCGCCGTCGCAGCTGCCGCCGTTGAGCTTGCAGTTCGTGGGGGAGCCGGAGCCGCTGCCGTTGAAGCCGAAGGTGACGGAGGCGCCGGGGGCGAGGGTGCCGTTCCAGGACTTGTTCTTCGCGGTCCAGTGGGTGCCGGAGGAGGTGACGTCGGCGTCCCAGGCGGAGGTGACGGACGTACCGGAGGGGAAGTCCCACTCGACGGTCCAGGAACTGAGGGCCGTGGTGCCGGTGTTCTTCACCGTCCACCTGCCCTCGAAGCCGGAGCCCCAGTCCTGGGTCTTGGCGTAGGAAGCGGTGGCGGACGTCGCGGCCTGGGCCGGGCTCGCCAGGCCGACGAGGCCGGCCAGCGGGAGCAACAGCGTCGCGAACCCTGCCGCGGCTCTGTGTCTGAAGCGCATGCTGCGCCTCCTTGATGGAGTTGTGGGGGCGTGACTGAGCCTCACGCCCACTATTGGTGCGGTGAGAATAGAAAGGTCTGGACCACCGGTCAATAGGTCTGGACCACCAGCACTGAAACGCGATTCAGACACCCAACTCCTGGGCCAGCACGGCCGCTTGCACCCGGCTGCGCAGCTCCAGCTTCCCCAGCAGCCTGCTGACGTGGGTCTTCACGGTCGCCTCGGCCATGTCGAGCCGCTCCGCGATGCCCGCGTTGGACAGCCCCTCGCCGAGGCAGGACAGCACCTCGCGCTCCCGCCGGGTCAGCTGTTCGAGCACCGCCGGATCGGCCGCGGGCTCCCGGGCGGGCTTCGCGGCGAACTCCGCGATCAGCCGCCGCGTGACCGCCGGCGCGATCAGCCCCTCTCCGCGCGCGAGCGTCCGCACCGCCTCCAGCAGCTCCCTCGCCTCGGTGTTCTTCAGCAGGAAGCCGGATGCGCCCGCCCGCAGCGCCCCGAAGACGTACTCGTCGAGGTCGAAGGTGGTCAGCACCAGCACGTCGGCGAGCCGCTCCGCGACGACCTGACGGGTGGCCGACACCCCGTCCAGACGCGGCATCTGAACGTCCATCAGCACCAGGTCCGGCCGCAGCTCGCGGGCCAGCGCCACCGCCTGCTCGCCGTCCGCCGCCTCGCCCACCACCTCGATGTCGGGCGCGCTGCCCAGAATGAGGACCAGGCCGGCGCGGACGGCGGACTGGTCCTCGGCGACCAGGACGCGGATCATGCGGTGTCTCCTTCGGGGCTGTGGCTGACGGGGAGGGTGGCGCGTACCACCCAGACCTTGCCCCCGGGCGAGTCCTCGGGGGCGGCTTCGAACGTGCCGTCCAGCAGGGCCACGCGTTCCCTCATACCGACCAGACCCGCGCCGGAACCGGGGGCGCGCGGGGCGTCCCGGTCCCCGTAGGGGCTGGTCACGCTGACGACGAGGGAGCCGTCCCGCCGGGCGAGGGACACGGTGACCCGGCCCGGGGCGGCGTGCTTGAGCGCGTTGGTCAGTGACTCCTGCACGATGCGGTAGGCGGCGAGCTCGACGGGGGCGGGCACCTCGCTCCGGTCGGCGTCGAGGGTGACGTCGAGGCCGTTGGTGCGGGCGCCGTCCACCAGCGCACCGAGACCGTCGAGCGTGGGTGCGGCGGACGGTTCCACGTCGCCGCTGCTGTCGCGCAGGATGCCGATCAGCCGCCGCATCTCGGCGAGCCCCTCCACGCTGTTCTCGCGGATGACCACGAGCGCATCCTGAGAGGTCCTCGGGTCGTCGAGGGACAGTGCGGCGGTGGAGTGGATGGCGATCGCGGACAGGTGGTTGGCGACCATGTCGTGCAGTTCGCGGGCCATCCGGGCACGTTCGGCGGTGACCGCCTGGGTGCGGTCCATCTCGGCGAGCAGCGCGGTCTGTTCGGCGCGCAGCCGGGCCGCCTCGGCCGCGTCACGGTGGTTGCGGACGATCAGACCCGTGGCGGCGGGGCCGAAGGACACGAGCCCGGTGACCACGCCGATCAGCAGCGCCTCGGGCTCGCGCCAGACCGCGAACGGCACCACCGCCCCGGCCACCGAGAGCAGCCCGGTGATGCGCGGGATGCGGTGCGCCGACGCGGGCGGGCCGTACAGGACGGCCGCGTACATCAGATCGGTGTACATCAGGATCGTGACGAGGTTGCCCTGGGTGACGGTGTCCAGGACGATCGCGGGCGTGCCGATCAGCAGGGCGGTACGCGGGGCGGCCCGGCGCAGCAGCTCGCAGCCCGCCATGACGAAGAGCGGCAGCAGCACCGGCCAGCGCCCGGGCAGGAGCACGTATGCCTCGGTGTGCGGCCGGGTGGCCAGGCCGACGCCCCACAGCAGCAGCCCGCCGAGCAGGCCGGCCAGCGCGACGTGCACGTCGAAACGGCGGGGACGGGGGAGTCGTACGGCCATGTCACCATCCAACACGGCCGTCGCGCCCCGCGCGTGATCCCCGCGGAGGGTCCGCGGCTGCATCCTTCGATGTACTGCGGTTTCGTCAGTCGCGACGACGATTCCGGGCACGCCGCACGGGAGCCTGAAAAGGTGACCGAGAGGAGCGAACCGTGATCGTCGCCTTGATCGCCGCCTGCGAGGTCGGCTTCTGGGTGCTGCTGGCCGCCGGACTGGCCACCCGCTACCTGCTGAAGATGCCGCGCACCGGCCTGGCACTGCTGTTGTGCGAGCCGCTGCTGGAGGTCGTCCTGCTGGTCGCCACCGCGCTGGACCTGAAGAACGGCGCCGAGCCGAACTGGACGCACGGCCTGGCCGCGCTGTACATCGGCTACACCGTCGGGCACGGCCACCGCACGGTGAAGTGGCTGGACGGCCACGCCGCGCACCGGCTGGGCGGCGCCCCGAAGCCGATCGGCCCTCCCCGCTACGGCATGGCCCGGGCGCGCCACGAGGGCAAGGTCTGGATGGGGACCCTCACGGCGGCCGCCGTCGCGACCGTGCTGCTCCAGCTGGCGATCTGGTACGTGGACGACGCGAGCCGCGTGACCTCCCTGGAGAGCTGGCGCTATGTGGCCTGGCGTGCCGCCGGGATCCACGGGCTGGTCGCGCTGAGCTATGCGATCTGGCCGCGGAAGGCTCCGGCGGGGGAGGCCGAGCGGCAGCTCGACAAGGAGAGGGTGCGACGGTAGGCCGGTTCCCCGGCGGCCGGTGCGCCGTGGCTCGTCGCGCAGGTCTTCGCGCCCCTCGCGGGGCGCTTCAGCGCTCCCCGCCCGGCACCCACAGCACGTCTCCGACCTGCTTGTTCGCCGTCCTCGCGAGGATGAACAGCAGGTCGGAGAGGCGGTTGAGGTAGGTCGCCGTCAGGGGGTTCATCACCTCGGCGTGCACCTCCAGCGCCGCCCACGTGGAGCGTTCCGCCCGGCGTACGACCGTGCAGGCCTGGTGGAGCAGGGCCGCGCCCGGGGTGCCGCCGGGAAGGATGAAGGAGCGGAGCTTTTCCAGCTGTTCGTTGAAGCGGTCGCAGTCCGCCTCCAGCTTGTCGATGTAGAACTGCTCGACCCGCAGCGGCGGGAACTCCGGGTTCTCCACCACCGGCGTCGACAGGTCCGCGCCCACGTCGAACAGGTCGTTCTGGACGCGGGTGAGGACCTTGACGACCTCCTCGTCCAGGCCGCCCAGCGCGATCGCCGTGCCGATCACCGCGTTCGCCTCGTTGGCGTCGGCGTAAGCGGAGATCCGCAGATCGGTCTTGGCGACCCGGCTCATGTCGCCGAGGGCGGTGGTGCCCTGATCGCCGGTCCTGGTGTAGATGCGCGTCAGATTGACCATGTGGCCAATCTAGACGTTGGTGTCATGGGCCCACCTCCTCACCTGCGCGGGCGAACCGGACCACGGCCTGTAGGCACCCGGGGCGCAGGGCGTCGGGGCCTCGGCGCAGGCCGGTCCGTGAAGCGCCAACCGGCGCAAAAAGCAAGGAAATGTGAGACGTGACAGGGGTCTCACTCCATGAGACGTGAAACGCGTTACTAAGTCAGGCGCGTGCCGCCTCACGAACGCTAGTGTCCGCCGGAGAGGCAGACATGAACAGCGCGTCAGGGGAGTCGCACAGTGGCAGGGAAGCTCGCCGTCATCGGGGCCGGCCTCATGGGAGCCGGTATCGCCCAGGTCTCCGCTCAGGCGGGCTGGGAGGTGGTCCTGCGTGACGTCACCGACGAGGCGCTGACCCGCGGCACCGACGGCATCAAGGCGTCGTACGACAAGTTCGTCGCCAAGGGCAAGCTGGAGGCGCACGACGCCGACGCGGCCCTGGCCCGCATCACCGCGACCACCGACCTGGACGCCGCGGCCGACGCGGACGTGGTCGTCGAGGCCGTGTTCGAGAAGCTCGAGGTCAAGCACGAGATCTTCCGCGCGCTCGACAAGATCGTGAAGGACGAGGCGATCCTCGCCTCCAACACCTCCGCCATCCCGATCACCAAGATCGCGGCGGCCACGGAGCGCCCGGAGCGGGTCGTAGGCACGCACTTCTTCTCGCCGGTGCCGATGATGCAGCTGTGCGAACTCGTCCGCGGCTACAAGACCAGCGACGAAACCCTCGCCACGGCCCGGCGGTTCGCCGAGTCGGTCGGCAAGACCTGCATCGTCGTCAACCGCGACGTCGCCGGCTTCGTGACGACCCGTCTCATCTGCGCCCTGGTCGTCGAGGCCGCGAAACTCCAGGAGTCGGGCGTGGCCAGCGCCGAGGACATCGACCTGGCCTGCAAGCTGGGCTTCGGCCACGCCATGGGCCCGCTGGCGACGGCGGACCTGACCGGCGTCGACATCCTGCTGCACGCCACGAACAACATCTACACCGAGTCCCAGGACGAGAAGTTCGCAGCCCCCGAGTCGATGCGCCGGATGGTTGACGCCGGTGACATCGGACGCAAGAGCGGGCAGGGCTTCTACAAGCACTGAAACCGCACATGCCCCAGGCTCATCACACGCCCGGGTGAATTCGGTATCGGTTCGCTTACAAGAAGCAACCTCTGACTCCTCCACACAGTCAGAGGTTGCATCACCCACATCCAGAACGCGGAGCACGATTCGCACGCACGGGGAGCGCATATGCACATCAGGGGCGACCACGCCGAGCTGGTCGTCGGGGGCCGCCTCGACGTCCGGAGCGCGGCGGACGCCCGAACGGTCCTGCACTCGGCCGTCGACGACGGAGTCGGCGATCTGGTGCTCGACCTGTCCGAACTGGACTCCTGGGACGCCACCGGACTCGGCGTGATCATGGGAGCTCACCGGCGGGCCGGCCGCTGTGGCCGGCGCCTGGTGCTGCGCGGCGTACCGCCGCAGATGCAGCGTCTGCTGGTGGCCACCCGCCTGCACCGGATCCTGGCGATCGAGGGGGGCATCGGGGTGGAGACGCTTCCCCGGGTGTGACGCCTCGTACGGGTGTGAGCCGGGCGGCCGGGGAGACCCGGACGCACGTCGTCGCATCGTGCGACGCGCACAATCCTCACGAGACCGTGACGTTATGGACGGCGCGGTACCCCGGACTGTCGTAGATACTGTGCGAAGGTTTAGGGTTCGGCTGCCCGCTGCCTTGAAACCCTTCGGCGGGACCGGACCAGAAGCGACAGCGCGGTGTGCAGCAAGGCCGGGAGGGGCTTTTCCGAGCACACACACGCTTTTGGGGGGCTTGACCTATGGATCCTGACAACCGGGGACCCGAGGAGTACGGCCACGAAGGTGACGGCCCCGCGCCGCGCCAGCGCCCTCCCAGGGAATCCCTCACACCGGACTTCGCGCAGCACGCGCCGGCGCTCGCGCGCACGGTGCAGCTCGTCTCCGGCGACTTCCTGCTGACCGTCAACCCCGTCGACGGCAGCGAGATAGAGGCCTGCCCGCCCACCGAACGACCCGCCCGGCCCGTGAAGCTCACCACGGCCGAGCGCGCCGAGGCCGAGCGCGCCGCCCGCCCGCCCGTCCCGCCCGGGCCCGCGCTGCCCGCCCTGCCGCTGCTGGCCCGCCAGGACGAGCGCGAGCGCCTGGTGCGCCTGCTCGCCCGCGGCCGCTCCACCCGCCTCACCGGCGCGGCCGGCTCCGGCCGCACCCGCCTCCTCGACCTCGTCGCCGAGGACTGCTCCGACCTCGCCCCCGACGGCGTCGTCCGCCTCAACGGCTTCGGACGCACCGCCGACGACCTGCTGTACGACCTGTTCCACGCCGTCTACAGCGCCCCCCTGCACCGCCCGGACCGGGACGAACTGCTCACCTACGTCCGTGAGATCGGCGCGGTCGTCGTCCTCGACGACCTGGAGTTCGGCGGCGCCGCGCTCGACGAACTGCTGGAGGCGACCCCCGAGTGCGCCTTCCTGCTCGGCGCCACCCCTGACGTGCCGGCCCCCTCCGCCGACGCCGGCGTCGAGGAGGTCCTCCTCGGCGGGCTGGAGCGCGCGGCCGGGCTCGATCTGCTGGAGCACGCCGTCGGCCGGACCCTCACCGAGGACGAGTCCAACTGGGCGGGCGACCTCTGGTTCGAGTCCGAGGGCCTGCCGCTGCGCTTCGTCCAGGCCGGCGCCCTGCTGCGGCAGCGCGACCGGCTGCGCGCCGGTGCCGGCGCCGTCGACGAGTTCGGCGTCTTCGAGGACGTCCCCCCGGCCGACCCCGCCGACGCCTACGACCTCGGTGACGACGTGCCGCTGCCGGCGCTCGGTGAGGCCGCCGCGCCCGCGCCGCTGCTCGCCTCCCGGCTGAGCGCCTCCGCCCGCGCCACCCTGCGGTTCGCCGTCGCCCTGGGCGGCGAGGTCCCGCACCAGGCGCATCTGCCCGCCCTGGTCGGCGACACCCACGCGGACGCCGCACTCGGCGAACTGGCCGCCTGCGGCCTGGTCTCCCCGGTCGGCTCCCGCTACCGCCTCGCAGCCGGCGTACCGGCCCAGCTGGAGGCCGCCGGGTACGGCGACGAGGCCGAGGCCGGGGCCCGCAGCGCCGCCCAGCACTACTCCTGGTGGGCCGGGCACCCCTCGGTCACCCCGGAGCGCGTGTGCGCCGAGGCCGACGTGATCCTCGCCGCCCTGGCCCTCCTCGGACCGGCCACCCGCCCGCCCGCCGAGGACGAGGAGAGCGCGGCCGTCCACCTGGCCCGCACCGCCGCCCCGGCGTTCGCCGCCGGACTGCACTGGAGCGCCTGGGAGCGGGCCCTGCGGGCCGGCGCCGAGGCCGCCCGCCTCGCCGGGGACGTCGGCGAAGAGGCCTACTTCCACCACGAGCTCGGTGTCCTCGCCCTGTGCGGGGGACAGCTCGACCGGGCCCGTGCCGAGCTGGAGGCCTCCATCGGCCTGCGCGGCGCCCTCGCCGACAAGCGCGGGACCGTCGCCGGCCGCCGTGCCCTCGCCCTGGTCGCCGACCGCTCGGGCACGCCGATCGGGCTCGGGCCGACCGCGGGGGAGGAGGTGCCCGACGCCCGGGACGAGGAGTCGGCGTCGCCGCCCGGTGGTGTTCCGGCGGCCTTCCCGACGCTCCAGAAGCCGCCCTCCCCGGCCCTGGTCACCCACCGCAGCTCGCCCGCGCCCTCGCGCAAGGCGCGCGGCGGCCTCAAGGGCCTGGCCCGGCGCAACCTCGTGGCCGCCGGTGCCGGTGCCCTGCTCGTCGCGGTCCTGGGCACGGTGGTGACGCTCGGCGCCACCTCCGACAAGGATCAGAACCCGCCGTCCGACCAGGTCGGCGTCAACCCGTCCGCCAGCCAGGGCATCAACGACGGCAGCCTCGGCGCCGACCGGCCGGCGAACGACAGCGACGGCGACAACGGCGAAGCGGCCCCCCGCCCGACGGACCCGGGACCCGACGGCACGCCCGGCACGTCGGACGACCCGACACCGTCGGACTCCCCGAGCGGTTCGCAGGACCCGAGCGACTCCGCGTCGCCGTCGAAGCCGCCGTCGTCCTCGAAGCCGCCGACGACGTCCAAGCCGCCGACGACGTCCAAGCCCCCCACGACGTCCAAGCCGCCGACGTCGAAGCCGCCGACGTCCGAGCCGCCGACCTCGCAACCGCCCACCTCCGTGCCGCCCACCTCGGAGCCGCCCACGACCAGCCCCCCCACCTCCGACTCGGCCAGCGGCCCGGCGCCCAGCGCTCCCACGAGCACCACCGCCAGCGCGTCGGAGAGCACCACGGGCACGCCGAGCGGCGGCTCGGAGACGGTGATCTGACACCCGAGCACACGGCAGGGCCGGGTCCGTTTCGCGGACCCGGCCCTGTTCGTCGTCGTAGGGGCCGTCAGAACAGCCGCAGCTTGTCGTCCTCGATGCCCCGCAGCGCGTCGTAGTCGAGGACCTGGCAGCCGATGCCGCGGTCAGTGGCGAGGACGCGGGCCTGGGGCTTGATCTCCTGGGCCGCGAAGACACCGCGCACCGGGGCGAGATGGGGATCGCGGTTCAACAGCTCCAGATAGCGCGTGAGCTGCTCCACGCCGTCGATCTCACCGCGTCGCTTGATCTCCACCGCGACGGTCTTGCCGTCGGCGTCCCGGCACAGGATGTCGACCGGCCCGATGGCCGTCGGGTACTCGCGGCGGATCAGCGTGTAGCCCTCGCCGAGTGTCTCGATGCGGTCGGCGAGCAGCTCCTGGAGGTGCGCTTCCACGCCGTCCTTGATCAGGCCGGGATCGACGCCCAGTTCGTGCGACGAGTCGTGGAGGACTTCCTCCATCGTGATGATGAGCTTCTCGCCCGCCTTGTTGACGACGGTCCAGACGCCCTCTTCCTCGCCGGTGCCCTCCTTCAGGGTGCAGGGCGGCGACATCCAGTTCAGGGGCTTGTAGGCCCGGTCGTCGGCGTGGATCGAGACGCTGCCGTCCGCCTTCACCAGGATCAGGCGCGGGGCCGAGGGAAGGTGGGCGGTGAGCCGCCCGGCGTAGTCCACGGAGCAGCGGGCAATGACGAGACGCATGGTCGGCAACGCTACTCGACGGGCACCTGTCCACGCGATTCGCCCTGGAAAACACGTGTTCAGTAATGGCCGATTGTGTGCACGGTGTGCTCAGCGGGAGTGTCTCATCTGCGCATTTTCCTGGTGCCGTCACCGCGCGTTGCTTACCGTATGAACGGGAGGTCGCGAGGCGTGTACGCAGCGTGTCCGTATTGCGGACTTCCCCTATCTGTCCGGCAACCCCTGCTCACCGGGGGTGCGAGAGGAGAACTCATGTCGCTCGACGTCTCACCGGCCCTACTCGAACAGGCCGAGCGAGGCGAGGTCGACGAAGCGGAATTCGTCGACTGCGTCCGGATCTCCCTGCCTTACGCGTGGGAGATGATCAGCTCACTGGTGGCCCAGCTGAAGGTGGACGGCGGTGCGTTCGCCGACAACCAGACGCCCCCGCCGGACGAGCAGGCACGCGGCCAGCTGCTGCGTGCGCTTGCGAGTGACGCGATACGCGGCGCGCTGCAACGGCACTTCGGTGTGCGGCTGGCTTTCCAGAACTGCCACCGGGTGGCCGTGTTCCCGCTTGACTCCTCGGTCGACGAGAAGCTGGACCGCTTCACCTCGGTCCGCAGTCAGGTGCTGAACCAGTCACCCGAGTTCAGGGACTGCTGACGCGGCGCCGCTTGCTTGCCGCTCCGTACGCGGGAGGTGCAGTTCTGTACCGGAGCGGCAAGCCCCCAGGAACCCACCGCGCTCTCAGACGAGTTGAGGGAGCACCTCGGCGCCCAGCCGCCGCACGTTCTCCTCGGTCGCCGCCAGGTCCCCGGAACCCTCGACGAGCAGCGCGAAGCGGGAGATACCCGTCCGCTCGCTGGTCGCCGCGAGCCGGTCCGCGCACAGCCGCGGGGTGCCCACCGGGTGCAGCCCGCAGAGCAGTTCGGTGTACGCCAGCGGGTCGCGCATCCGGCGTGTGCGCCCGTCGACCGTGACATGGGCCTCCAGGCCCTGCTTCAGCCAGCCCGGCATCGCCTTCATCAGCGTCTCCGCCGCGTCGACCCGCCGGTCCGCGATCTGGCAGACGCCGGCCGACACATGGGACGCGCTCCGGATCTCCTCCGGCGACCGGCCGCTGGCCCGCGCGTGCTGCCGCCACAGCGCAACCATCTCGGCCTTCTCCTCGTCCCCCACGTGCATCCCGAGCAGCATCGAAAGACCCCGCTCGGCCGCCAGCCGCACACTCGACGGCGAGGTGCAGGCGACGACCAGCTCGGGCCCCGCGGCCTCCGTCAGCGCCTCCGACGGCCGGGGCACCACCGGGACTTCACGAAAGCGGAAGCGCTCCCCGTCGGCTGCCACGGACGATTCGCGCAGCCACCGCACCAGCAGTTCCAGGGACTCCGGGAACCCCTTCTCGTACGCCTCCAGGCCCGCGCCGAACACCTCCAGGTCGACCCACGGGCCGCCGCGCCCGACACCGAGCGTGAAACGGCCGCCGCTCGTGTGGTGCAGCAGCGCGGCCTGTTCGCCGAGGGCCACGGGGTGGACGGTGGGCAGCACACTGACCGCCGTGCCCACCCGGATGCGGCGGGTGCGGCCCAGCAGTAAGGCGGCCAGGGTGATGGCCGACGGGCACGTGCCGTACGGCACGAAGTGGTGTTCGGCCAGCCAGACCGCGTCGAGCCCGGCCTCCTCGGCCACCTCGGCCGAGCGGACCGCGCGGTGCAGCGCCTCTCCCTCGCCCTGACCGGGGAACTGGGCCGCCAACACGAAACTTCCAACGCGCATTGCTTTCCTGCTTCCTTGGCTCCGACACGGAGCTCCCCCACAGCGCATAACCGTCTGACACGTGCCGAGGACACGGCCGGGCGGAGTATTTTGCGGATTGTCTGCAGAATGGGGCGCTCCGCCGGGAGGCCGGGGGAGAGGACCCGGGCCGCGTCCGCCGCGCCCGCGAGGACTTGTGGCGTATTGGTGCCGTACGCGTACCCCGGTGCGCGCCGCGTAGGCTGGATGCGGCCCGTGCTTCCTGTATAGCTCCGAGAGGTGTCCTGTGTCCCCGCGTCGCAACCGACCCAAGGGCGCCGCTTCGTCCGGCCGGAGCGCCGAGGACGACCGCCCCGGCCGCTACGGAGGCTGGCAGTCCTCGGAGAACTGGCAGGGCGAGAACTGGAGCGTGCGGCACGTGGCCGGTGCGAGCGCGCAGGGCAAGTCCTACCGCTGCCCCGGCTGCGACCAGATGATCCCGGACGGCGTGCCGCACGTGGTGGCCTGGGCCGAGCACACGGGCGTCGACGACCGCAGACACTGGCACAAGGCCTGCTGGAACGCGCGGGACCGCCGCACCCCGGGGGTGCAGCGGTCCCGTAACGCGCCGAAGTTCTGAGCGGACCAGGGCCTGCCGTTTGGCTCAGGTCGCAGACGCGGGGCCTGGCACGCGCATCTGCGGCGTTGTCGTCAGTCGTCGACGCTCCGCGTCGACTCCTTCCTCCGCCTTGCAGCTGCACGCACCAGGCCCCGCTCAACGGCATCGAGAAGCACCGCCGATTTCCCTGCGACCTGAGCCAAACGACAGGCCCTAGACGTCCCGCTTCTCCAGCAGCGCGAAGGCGCCGGCGAACGCGACGGCCGTGGCGCCGAGGATGATCCACAGCGGGTCCCAGCCGGACGGGCCGGACTGGCTGAGGGAGTTGGCGTAGAAGACGCTGAGCTGGTTCGGGATCGAGTACTCGAACAGGGCGTCGCGCACGCCCTGCAACGACTCCGAGTACATGAACAGCGCGATCACCAGCGGGGCCAGCACGGCGCCGATCATGATCGTGATGGCACCGGCCGAGTGCCTGATCATCGAGCCGACGAGGAGCGAGAGCAGGCCCAGCAGCGCGATGTAGAGCGAGATGCCGACCGTTCCCTTCAGCCACTCGCCCGCGGAGGGCGACTTGGTGCCGTCGCCCTCCAGCATCGCCACGTGCAGGAAGGCGACGAGGGACGCGGACACCAGCGTCACGACGAACGCGGTCAGGAAGAACACCACGGCCTTCGCCGCCAGCACCCTGCCCCGGCTCGGGCACGCGACCATCGTGGTGCGGATCATGCCGGTGCCGTACTCCGAGGCCGTGGTCAGCACGCCGAGCGTGATGATGCACATGCTGCCGAGGAGCAGCCCGAAGAAGCCCAGGCCGAGAGGGCTCTCGCCGTCCAGGGCCGGGTCGGAGTTGGCCACCACCGCGCCGGTCAGCGTGCCGATGCCGATGACGAGCAGGACGAACACACCGAGCGTCCACATGGTGGAGCGCACCGACCTGATCTTCGTCCACTCCGAGGCGATGGCGTTGCCCAGGTGCGTGGGCACGACCGGGATGGGCGAGGTGTAACCGGGGTCGCCGGCGTACGGGGCGGAACCGGGCGCCGCCTGCCAGGCGGGCGCGGCCTGCGGCATCTGGGACTGGGGGCTGCTCATCGGGCGTCCTCGGGCTTGGTCAGGTCGGAGGTCGGGGCGGCGGCGGCCGCCGGCGGCGCTGCCGGAGCG
>NZ_WWIC01000292.1:0-570 GCF_009872555.1 Streptomyces sp. SID5643 | reverse complement strand
CCGATCGCGGAGTCGTAGGAGTAGCGGCCGCCGACCCAGTCCCAGAACTCGAACATGTTGTCGACGTCGATGCCGAAGCCGGCGACCTTCTCCGCGTTGGTCGACAGGGCGACGAAGTGCTTGGCCACCGCCTTCTCATCGCCGCCCAGGCCGTTCAGCAGCCAGGAGCGCGCCGAGGTGGCGTTCGTGATCGTCTCGATCGTGGTGAAGGTCTTGGACGCGACGATGAACAGCGTCTGAGCCGGGTCCAGGTCGTGCACCGCCTCGTGCAGGTCGGCGCCGTCCACGTTCGACACGAAACGGAACGTCAGCTCCCGGTCGGTGAACGGCCGCAGCGCCTCGTAGGCCATCGCCGGGCCGAGGTCGGAGCCGCCGATGCCGATGTTGACGACGTTGCGGATCCGCTTGCCGGTGTGGCCGGTCCACTCGCCGGAGCGCACCCGGCCCGCGAAGTCCGCCATCTTGTCGAGCACGGCGTGCACGTCGGGCACGACGTTCTCACCGTCGACCTCGATCACGGCGTCCCGCGGGGCGCGCAGCGCGGTGTGCAGCACGGCCCGGTCCTCGGTG
>NZ_WWIC01000291.1:0-15230 GCF_009872555.1 Streptomyces sp. SID5643 | reverse complement strand
GTACACGCACCCGCCGACGCCCCCGCCCGCCGCTCCGCCCCCGCCCGCCGCTCCGCCCGCGCCCGTCCGCCTCACCAAGGTGACGCTCACCAAGGCCGCCCCCTCCGTCTCGCTCACCAAGCAGGGCGGCACCTCGGGTGCGCTGCACGTGAACCTCAACTGGGAGGTGCGCAAGCAGTTCTCCGGGTGGGGCAGCAAGTTCGGGCGCCCGTCCGCGATGCACTCCGACCTCGACCTCGACCTGTGTGCCCTGTACGAACTCACCGACGGCAGCAAGGGCGTCGTACAGGCACTCGGCAACAGCTTCGGTGCGCTGCACCACCCTCCGTACATCCACCTCGACGGCGACGACCGCACCGGCGCGGTGTCGACCGGTGAGAACCTCACCGTCAACCTCGACCACAAGAACGCCTTCCGGCGCATCCTCGTCTTCGTCACCATCTACGAAGGAGCCCGTTCCTTCGCCGATCTCCACGCATCGGTCACGCTCCAGCCGCAGTACGGGGCGCCGATCGAGTTCTCCCTCGACGAGTGCACCGTCCCCTCGCTCGTGTGCGCCCTCGCTCTGATCACCAACACCGGCGGCGACCTGATCGTCCAGCGCGAAGCGCGCTACCTGGTGCCCGAGCGCGGGGTGAGCCCGCAGCGCACCGTCGACCACGCCTACGGGTGGGGCATGAACTGGACCCCCGGCCGCAAGTGACCCCGGGTGGCCCTCAGCCCTCGTCGGGCAGGACGTCCGGGCGCGTGTAGGTGCGGCCCTTCCAGGCCGCACCCCGCCCCCGGTAGTGCTGCACCGCGGAGTCGACGGTCATGAGGAGGTAGAGGAACGCGGTGAACGGCAGCAGGGGAGCGAGCCGCAGCGGCTGCCGGTAGTAGCGGAGCATCGGGACGTACGTCCCCGCCATGACGAGCCAGGCGAGGCAGCCGAGGACCGTCGCGGGAGTACGGCCGGCGACGAGACCCGCGAGGGCCGCCGCGGGCGGCACCAGATACACCAGAGCCAGCCCGGCGACCGTCCCGGCCAGCAGCAGCGGATGATGCCGCAGCTGGGCGTACGCGCTGCGCGACACCATCCGCCACAGGTCGCGCAGCCGCGGATACGGCCGCACGCTGTCCACCCGCTCGGCGAGCCCCAGCCAGACGCGGCCGCCGCTCCCCTTCACGGCCCGGGCGAGCGCCACGTCGTCGATCACGGCGTGCCGGATCGACTCCGGGATCCGCGCCCGCTCGGCGGCCTCCGCCCGCAGCAGGACGCAGCCCCCGGCCGCGGCCGCCGTCCGTCCCTCCCCGGCGATGCGACGGAACGGGTACAGCTGCGCGAAGAAGTAGACGAACGCCGGAACCACGAGCCGTTCCCACACGCTCTCCACGCGCAGCCGGGCCATCTGCGAGACGACGTCGAACCCACCGGAACGGGCCGCCGCCACCAGCTCGCGCAGACTGTCCGGCGCATGGGCGATGTCGGCGTCCGTCAGGAGGACGTACTCGGGCTCACGCGCGCGTGCCAGGCCCAGGCCGTGGCGCACCGCCCACAGCTTGCCGGTCCAGCCCGCCGGAGGCTCACCCGGCGAACCCACGGTCAGAGGCAGCCCACCGTGCCTGCGGGCCAGCTCGCGCGCCAGGTCACCGGTGCCGTCCGAACTGCCGTCGTCGACGAGGAAGATCTCCGCCCGTCCCGGATAGTCCTGGGCGAGCAGCGAGGGCAGCGCGGCCGGCAGCACGGCCGCCTCGTCGCGCGCCGGGACGACGACGCACACCGACGGCCACTCCTCGGGCTCCGCGCGCGAAGGCAGCCGCACGTCGGTGCGCCAGAAGAAGCCCTGGCAGAGCAGCAGCCACAGCCAGGCGAGCAGTGATCCAGCGGCAGTCCACACAACGGCGCTCACGCGCGCAGTCTGCCCCACCCGGCCTGCCCGGGACGGCTCATCGTCTATCGTGATCGGGTGAAGATCGCGCTCATGGACTCCGGAATCGGTCTGCTGGCGGCCACCGCCGCGGTACGGCGGCTGCGCCCCGACGCCGATCTCGTGCTCTCCCTGGACCCCGACGGCATGCCGTGGGGTCCGCGCACCCCGCAGGACCTCACCCAGCGTGCCCTGGCCGTCGCCGAGGCCGCCGCCGCGCGCCGCCCCGACGCCCTGATCGTCGGCTGCAACACCGCGACCGTGCACGCGCTCACCGCCCTGCGCGCCCACCTCGAACCGGCACTCCCGGTCATCGGCACCGTCCCGGCGATCAAGCCGGCCGCGGCCGGCGGCGGGCACCTCGCCATCTGGGCCACCCCGGCCACCACCGGCAGCCCCTACCAGCAGGGCCTGATCCGGGACTTCGCCGGGGGTGTGCCCGTCACCGAGGTGCCGTGCTGGGGCCTTGCCGAGGCCGTGGAGCACGCGGACGAGGCGGCGATCGACGCGGCCGTGACCGCGGCCGCCGCCCTCACCCCGGACGACGTGACCACCGTCGTCCTCGGCTGCACCCACTACGAACTGGTCGCCGAACGTATCCGGACCGCCGTCCAGCGGCCCGGCCGCCCGCCTCTCGTGCTGCACGGTTCCGCGGGAGCCGTGGCCGCCCAGGCCCTGCGCCGGCTCGGCGAGCAGCCCGCGCCGGGAGCCACACCGCACGGCACGCTCACCGTGCTGCTCAGCGGACGCGAGGGCACGCTGCCCGCCCCTGCCCTGGCGTACGCCGAAGGGCGCCTGATGCAGGCGGTCGCGCCCGCCCGCTGAGCCGGCTCGTCACCGAAGATCACCGGAGAGCCGGATCGCGCCCGACAGCCGGCCGGCGCAGTCACCCTCCGCCGCGAGGTAGCTGCGGAGCGAAACCTGAGTACCCTCAAAGACATGAGGGACCACCGCCACGGCGAGAACGCCCCCCACCCGCACCCGGACGTCTGGACCGGCCGTGCCACCAACCGGGTGCAGTGGCTGCTGGCGCTCGTGGGTGCCGCCTGCATGGGGCTCGGCGTCGAGCTGGCCGTCGACTCGGCGTGGACCTCCGGCATCGCCCCGCTGGTCATGGCCGTCGTCGGGTGCATCGCCGCCGGGCTGCTGGTCCTCTTCGGGACGCTCGCCTTCGTGCACGTCGCCCTGCGGGTCGACGAGGAGCACCTGGAGGTGCGCTGCGGCCACATCGGTGTGCCCCGCCGCCGCATCCCGCTCTCCCAGGTGGCCGGTGCCACGTACATCTCCCACGTCACTCCGCGCCACTGGGGCGGCTGGGGCTACCGGTGGCGGCCGGAGAAGGGCACCGCGGTGGTCGTACGACGTGGTGAGGGCGTCGAGCTGGAGCTGTGGGACGGGCACACCTTCACGGTCACCGTGGACGACGCGGAGGCGGCCGTCCGGGTCATCGAGGCACGGCTGCGGCCGACCAAGCCGGGCGCTCCCGCGCACTGAGCCCTGCCGGCCACCCGCCGGCTGCCGTGGTCACCGGCTGTCACCACGCGGGAGTGCGTCCCGCTCCGCGTGCCTGTGCCTCCGGAGTGCGGCCCGACGGGTCGAGGGGGCGCGCCGTGGCCATGCCCGCCAGCAGGCCCGCACCCACCGACACCGCCGTGAAGCTCAGCGCGTTGCCGATCGCGGCGATGGCGGCGAGCGCCGTCAGGGCCGCGCCCGCGGTGAGCGCCACCGGGGTCGGACGCGGACCGCGCCACAGCGCGTACAGGACCCAGCAGAACGCCGCCGCGAGCAGGACCATGCCGACGACCCCTTGTTCGGCCGCCTGCTGAAGGGGTGCCGAGTGGGGCTTGCCGTCGGACAGCAGCGACTGGGCGGACGTCGTGCTCAGTTCCCCGAAACGGCCCGGGCCGGCCCCCAGGGCGGCGTCGTCGCCCAGCAGCTGCCATGCGTCCTGCCACAGCCGCACGCGGTGCTGCGTCAGCCGCCCCTCCAGAGCGGCCAGGAACCCGCCCGGTACGGCCTGCGCGGCGACCGCCCAGACCAGACCGGTCACCATGGCGGCGACCGCGGCCAGTACGGCCATCCCGGCGCCGCGGTGACGGGTGCGGCCGGCGGCCAGAGAGCACGCCAGCACCGCGAGACAGGTCACGAAGCCGGTGGTCGAGCCGAGCACGGCCGCCAGCGCCGCGGTGCCCGCGGCCAGCAGGCGCAAGGCGAACCGAACGGCCGGAACCGGCGCGGACCAGGCCGCACAGCACGCGGCACCGGCCGACAGCGTCAGGACCGCGGCCGTGCCCCCGGCGTGGCCGAGGGGCGCGGCGATCTGCGGGCCCGGAGCGAGGTGCGGAACGGCCACCGTCAGCGCGATGCCCGCCAGCGCCCCGGCGACGGGCGCGCCGACCGGCAGCAGCGCCCCGCTGATCCGCCCGGCGGCATACCCCGCGGCCACGGCCAGCACCGCCAGGAGAACCCCCTCGGGCCTGCCGTCGTGCACGGCAGCCGTGATCAGCGACCAGGTGGCGCAGGTGCCCAGCACCACGACACCCGCCGCGTCGGAAACGATTCGTCTCTCGCCGTCCGCGTCCGGTCCGGACACGGCCGTCACCCCACTGGAACCCACCCCGCCCGCCCCCCGGCGCACCTTCGCCCCCGACTCGTGAAGACCCCGGCCGCACAGGCCGCCGAGGGCCGTACGACTGAGGCTCGGCACACGGTAACGGCTGGTGGGCGGTTTGGGGATGTGTCGTGACGAAATGAACAGCGAGTCCACCAGGCCTACCGCACTGTCGGCCCCAAGGTCACGCGCCTTAGACTCCGGGAGTGACTGTCACCACAACCTCCGTCGGCGAGTCGGACCAGCTGGAGCCGCAGACCGCGCCCGGTGCGCGGACGTGGGCCCGGCGGCTCCTGCGTCTCGTCCCGGCCGCCGCAGCCGCGCTCTCCGGCCTGCTCCTCTACGTCTCCTTCCCGCCCCGCACCCTGTGGTGGCTGGCGCTGCCGGCCTTCGCCGTCTTCGGCTGGGTGCTGCGCGGCCGCGGCTGGAAGGCCGCGCTGGGCCTCGGCTACCTCTTCGGCCTCGGCTTCCTGCTGCCGCTGCTGGTGTGGACCGGAGTGGAGGTGGGGCCGGGCCCCTGGCTCGCCCTGGTGGCGATCGAGGCCCTCTTCGTCGCCGCCGTCGGCGCGGGCGTCGCGGTCGTGTCGAAGCTGCCCGGCTGGCCGCTGTGGGCGGCCGCCGTGTGGATCGCCGGCGAGGCGGCACGCGCGCGTGCGCCCTTCAACGGCTTCCCCTGGGGGAAGGTCGCGTTCGGCCAGGCGGACGGTGTGTTCCTGCCGCTCGCCGCGGTGGGCGGTACGCCGGTGCTCGGCTTCACGGTCGTGCTGTGCGGTTTCGGTCTGTATGAGGTCGTCCGCCTCGCCGTGGAGCGGCGGCGGAGCGGTGAGGTACGGCGCTCCGCCGCCGCCCTGGGTCTGCTGAGCCTGGCCGTCCCGGTCGTGGCCGCCGTCGCCGCCCGGCCCCTGGTCAGCAACACGGCAGAGGCCGGCAGTGCCACCGTCGCGGTGATCCAGGGCAACGTGCCCCGCGCCGGACTCGACTTCAACTCACAGCGGCGGGCCGTGCTCGACTACCACGCGCGCGAGACGAAACGCCTGGCCGCCGAGGTCAAGGCGGGCAAGGTCGCGCAACCCGACTTCGTGCTGTGGCCGGAGAACTCCTCCGACATCGATCCCTTCGCCAACCCCGACGCCCGCGCCGTCATCGACACGGCGGCCAAGTCCATCGGCGTGCCCATCTCGGTCGGTGGCGTCGTCGAACGGGACGGGAAGCTGTACAACGAGCAGATCCTGTGGGATCCGGCGAAGGGCCCCGTCGACACCTACGACAAGCGCCAGATCCAGCCGTTCGGCGAGTATCTGCCGTTCCGTTCGCTGATCGGGGCCATCAACAGCGACTGGAGCTCGATGCAGCGCCAGGACTTCAGCCGGGGCACCAAGCCGGGTGTCTTCACCATGGACGGCGCCGAGGTCGGGCTCGTCACCTGCTACGAGGCCGCCTTCGACTGGACCGTGCGCTCCGAGGTCACCGACGGTGCCCAGATGATCTCCGTGCCCAGCAACAACGCCACCTTCGACCGCAGCGAGATGACCTACCAGCAGCTCGCCATGTCCCGTGTGCGCGCGGTCGAGCACAGCAGGACGGTGACCGTACCGGTGACCAGCGGAGTCAGCGCGATCATCATGCCGGACGGCCGCATCACCCAGAAGACCGGCATGTTCGTGGCCGACTCCCTGGTGCAGAAGGTGCCGCTGCGGTCCTCGCAGACCCCTGCCACCCGGCTCGGCATCCTGCCGGAGATCGCCCTCGTGCTGGTTGCGGCGGGCGGCGTCGGCTGGGCCGTCGGCGCCGGGCTGCGCGGACGACGTGCCGGTGACGTGTAGCCGTACGCGGGCCGCACACCGCCTGAATCGCGCCGGGACGCCGGAAGCGGCCCATTAGGGTCGACAGCATGGCTACTCCCGACTTCATCCGCACACTGCGTGCCTCGGCCGGTCATCAGCTGCTCTGGCTCCCCGGGGTCACTGCCCTCGTCTTCGACGACGAGGGCAGAGTGCTGCTCAACCGCCGGGCCGACACCCGCAGGTGGTCCGTGCTCGGCGGTATCCCCGACCCGGGGGAGCAGCCCGCGGCCTGCGCGGTACGGGAGGTCTACGAGGAGACGGCCGTGCGCTGCGTCGCCGAACGGGTCGTCCTCGTCCAGGCCCTGGAGCCCGTCACGTACGAGAACGGTGACACCTGCCAGTACATGGACATCACCTTCCGCTGCCGGGCCGTCGGCGGAGAGGCGAAGGTCAACGACGACGAGTCCCTGGACGTGGCCTGGTTCGACGTCGACGCGCTGCCCGAACTGAACGAGTTCGGCCTGCTCCGGATCAAGCAGGCCCTGTCGGACGGCCCCACATGGTTCGACCCCACTGACTCACATTGAACTATGGGGCGTGACCACATGGGGCGGAGCAGGGACGCTGCCTAGGGTCGAACCATGACCGCGTCCCGTGCCCTCCCGGCCCCCCACGCCTCCCCGCTCGACCTGGGCGGCCGCACCGCGCTCGTCACCGGCGCCGCCGGCGGCATCGGCCGTGCCTGCGCGCTGCGGCTCGCCGCCGCCGGGGCCAAGGTGAGAGCCGTCGACCGGGACGCCGCGGGCCTGGAGGCACTGGCCGGCCAGGGGCGCGGCCTCGCCGGCACGGTGGAGCCGCACGTTCTCGATCTCACCGACCTGGACGCCGCCGAAGTCGCCGCAGCGGGCACCGATGTCCTCGTCAACAACGCCGGACTCCAACTGGTCCGTCCCATCGAGGAGTTCCCGCCGGAGGTGTTCCACACGGTGCTCACCGTGATGCTGGAGGCACCGTTCCGGCTCATCCGCGGGGCCCTGCCCCACATGTACGGGCAGGGGTGGGGCCGCATCGTGAACGTGTCGTCCGTCCACGGCCTGCGCGCCTCGGCCTACAAGTCGGCCTATGTGACCGCCAAGCACGGGCTGGAGGGACTGTCCAAGACCACTGCCCTCGAAGGCGCGCCCCACGGTGTCACCTCGAACTGTGTGAACCCCGCCTATGTGCGCACCCCACTGGTGGAGAAGCAGCTGGCCGACCAGGCGCAGGCACACGGTGTCCCCGAGGAGCGCGTCCTGTCCGAGGTGCTGCTGCGGGACAGCGCCGTCAAACGGCTGATCGAACCGGAGGAGGTCGCCGAGGCGGTGGCATACCTGTGCGGTTCACAGGCCTCCTTCCTGACCGGCACCTCGCTCGTGCTCGACGGTGGCTGGACCGCCCACTGAGCAGCCGCTTCCGTCCGCCCGGGGAGTTGTCCACAGGGCTGACGGGACCGGCCGGTCATGGTGAATCCTGTGAGCATGTCCAGCGATCACGTGCAGTCCGCCGAAATGCCGTTCCTCGAGCTCCTAGCCCGGGGCGCGTCGGCCGACGCCTACGAGCAGCCGGAGCTGCTCGCGCGTGCCGAAGGGCGCCCGGCGGAGTGGATCGCCGCGCTCCGGCAGGCCAAGCCGCTCGCCCTGCGCGTACGCGCCGAGCTGGAGGGACGACGCCGGCGCGAGGCCGAGCTGTCCGCCCTGTTCGAGACCGCCCACGACCTCGCCGGGCTGCGCGACCTCGACGCCGTGCTCCAGGCGATCGTGCAGCGCGCCCGCTCGCTGCTGGGCACGGACGTCGCCTACCTCAGCCTGAACGACACCGAGCGCGGCGACACCTACATGCGGGTCACGGAGGGCTCGGTCGCGGCCCGGTTCCAGCAGCTGCGGCTCGGCATGGGGGAGGGGCTCGGCGGCCTGGTCGCACAGACCGCGCGCCCCTATGTCACCGACGACTACTTCAAGGACGACCGTTTCCGGCACACCCTCACCATCGACGCGGGCGTGCGGGACGAGGGACTGGTGGCCATCCTCGGCGTGCCGCTGACGCTCGGGCACCACGTCATCGGTGTGCTGTTCGCCGCGGACCGTCGCGCCCGGGTCTTCGAGCGGGAGCAGATCGCCCTGCTCGGCTCCTTCGCCGCCCTCGCCGCTGCCGCCATAGACACCGCCAACCTGCTCGCCGAGACCAGATCGGCCCTGGCCGGACTGGAACGTGCCAACGAGATCATCCGGGACCGCAGCGGCGTCATCGAGCGCGCCTCCGACGTGCACGACCGCCTCGCCGAACTCGTCCTGCGCGGTGGCGGGGTGCACGACGTGGCCGCCGCCGTCTCCGAGATCCTCGACGGCACGGTCGAGTTCGCCGAGGCCGCCGCCGCACCCGCCGGAGCCCTGGCGAAGTCCGGCACACAGGGGCACGC
Source organism: Streptomyces sp. SID5643 (assembly GCF_009872555.1). Taxonomy (NCBI): domain Bacteria; kingdom Bacillati; phylum Actinomycetota; class Actinomycetes; order Kitasatosporales; family Streptomycetaceae; genus Streptomyces; species Streptomyces sp. SID5643. The sequence continues at coordinate 6,473 of NZ_WWIC01000291.1, read as the reverse complement.
GGTGCTGCACGAGGACGCCTGGATCGCCGCCGTCGCCGCCGGGGGCGAACTGCTCGGCGCACTGGTGCTGCGGGGCCACCCGGGGCTCGATCCGGTCGACCAGCGCACCCTGGAGCGGGCCGCGATGGTCACGTCCCTGCTGCTCCTGGCCCGCAGATCCGCCGCCGAGGCCGAGCAACGCGTGCGCGGTGAGCTGCTCGACGACCTGCTGGACGCCCGTGACCGCGACCCGCGTCTGCTGCGGGAGCGCGCTGCCCGGCTGCACGCCGACCTCGATGCCCTGCACGTGGTGCTCGCCGCGCGGCCCGAGGGCGGTGCGGCCGACGCCGACCAGGAGGCGGACGCCCGCAGACGCCTGGCAGCGGCGGCGTCCCACCTGGCCGCGACCGGGCACGGCCTGGCCGCCGCCCGCGACGGCGGCACCGTCCTGCTGCTGCCCCTCGGCTCCGGCGACACGGCCACGGAGGTGGCCCGCCGCGCCGCCCGGCATCTGGGCACGGCGGTCCACGCACCGGTCACCGTCGGCGCGTCCGCACCGGTCGAGGAGCTCGCCACCTCCCCCCAGACCGTGGCCACGGCCTACGCGGAGGCCCGCCGCTGCCTCGAAGCCCTGCACGTCCTCGGCCGCTCCGGGGACGGAGCCGCCGCCGAGGACTTCGGCTTCCTCGGGCTGCTCCTGGCCGGCGACCGGGACATCCCGGGCTTCGTCGACCGCACGATCGGCGAGGTCGTCGCCTACGACCGCCGACGCGGCACGGAACTGCTGCGCACCCTCGACGCCTACTTCGCCGGTGGCATGAGCCCCGCCCGCACCAAGGACGCACTGCACGTCCATGTGAACACCGTCGCCCAGCGCCTGGAGCGCGTCGGCCGCCTCCTGGGCGACGACTGGCAGAGCCCGGCACGCGCCCTGGAGATCCAACTCGCCCTGCACCTGCACCGGTTGTCGGCACCGGTAGACCGCTGACCCCCGTCCGCGAACGTACGGGGGCAGGGCAGCACCGGTCCCGGGAGGACCAGGGGAGGATCAGGCGCGGGCGTCCTCCGGCGCGGCGGTTGTCCGGTCTGCTCCTCCGTCGGAGGGAAGAGCGACGTCGGCGAGGTCCCGGTGGCGCGTTTCCTTGGCCGCCGCCACCGCCACGACCGTGAGCACGGCGGCGGCGATGACGTACAGGGCGATCGGCGTGGAGCTGCCGTAGTCGGACAGCAGCGCGGTGGCGATCAGCGGCGCGGGCGCACCCGCCGCCACCGAGGCGAACTGCGCACCGATCGACGCACCGGAGTAGCGCATGCGCGTCGCGAACATCTCGGAGAAGAACGCGGCCTGGGGCGCGTACATCGCCCCGTGCAGGACCAGCCCGACGGTCACGGCGAGGATCAGGTTGCCGAAGCCGCCGGTGTCGATCAGCGCGAAGAAGGGGAACATCCACAGCCCCACCCCGACCGCACCCATCAGATACACGGGCCGGCGGCCGATCCGGTCGGACAGCGCGCCCCACCCCGGGATGACGGCGAAGTGCACGGCCGAGGCGATCAGCACCGCGTTGAGCGCGGTCTGCTTGGAGACACCGGCCGAGGTGGTGGCGTAGACGAGGATGAACGCGGTGATGACGTAGTAGCTGATGTTCTCCGCCATGCGCGCGCCCATCGCGACCAGGACGTCACGCCAGTGGTGCCGGAGCACGGAGACCAGCGGCATCTTCTCGGCCTCCGCGGCCACATCCGCGTTGCGGGCCTCGGCCTGCGCCAACGCCTGCTTGAAGACCGGCGATTCATCGACAGACAGACGAATCCACAAACCGACGATCACCAGCACCCCGGAGAGCAGGAACGGGATCCGCCAGCCCCAGCTGCCGAACGCGGCGTCCGACAGCACGCCCGTGAGCAGCGACAGCACACCGGTGGCCAGGAGCTGCCCGGCCGGCGCGCCGGTCTGCGGCCACGACGCCCAGAAGCCACGCCGCCGCGCGTCCCCGTGCTCCGACACCAGCAGCACGGCGCCGCCCCACTCACCGCCGAGCGCGAAGCCCTGGACCAGCCGGAGCACGGTGAGCAGCACCGGCGCGGCCGACCCGATGGTGGCATGCGTCGGCAGCAGCCCGATGGCGAAGGTGGCCCCGCCCATCAGCAGCAGACTCAGCACCAGCAACTTCTTGCGCCCGAGCCGGTCGCCGTAGTGCCCGAACACCAGCGCGCCCAGCGGCCGGGCTGCGAATCCGACGGCGTACGTCAGGAACGACAAAAGGGTGCCGACGAGCGGATCGGAGTCCGGGAAGAACAGTTTGTTGAACACGAGCGCGGCGGCGGAGCCGTAGAGGAAGAAGTCGTACCACTCGATGGTGGTGCCGATGAGGCTGGCGGTGACGATGCGCTTGAGGCTGGCGGGGGGTGGGGGAGCGGTGGGTGATGAGGCCATGTGCGCCACTTCCTCGTGTGCGGTGGGGACGGGTACCTGAGGGCACACGGTAGGAACGTGCAGGTCAGGGGCACATGTGGCGAGACAACATAGTTGGCGGGTGGGGTATGCGCGCAGCCACCATGCGTCAGCGCTCCACAAGCTGTCGGCGTTCCTCGATGTCCAAGGAGCGTTCGCATGTGTCACCGCAGCACCTCGGTACTCCGGCCGGTCGTGACGACGGTGAGGAGGGGGAACGTGATGAGCAACGCGACCGCGACGAGAAGCCCACTCGCCCAGAGCGGCCCGAGGACTCCCGCTTCAGTGCCGAGCGTGGCCGCAGCCACAACGGGGCCGACGGCGGCACCCACGTTGAGCGCTGCCGTCGCATAGGAACCGGCCATCGTAGGGGCTCCCGCGGCCTCGTAGAGGACCCGCGTGATCAGCGTGCTGCCCAGCGCGAACGACAGCGCGCCCTGCACGAACACGATAGTGAACAGGGCAACCGGCTCGTTGGCCAGCATCGCCAGAGCCGGCCAGCCGATGAGCAGCAACGGACCGCCGGCTGCGATGACCGGTCCGGGATTTCGGTCGGACAGCCGTCCGGCGACGGTGACGCCCACGAAGGAGCCGACACCGAAGAGCACCAGAGCGACAGAGATCCACAACTCGCCCAGCCCGGCACTGTCGGTCACCACGGGGGCAAGGAAGGTGAGGCTGCCGAAGGTCGCCGCGTTCACCAGCGCTCCGAGCAGCATCACCAGGATCAACCGCGGCCGGGCGAGTTGGGCGAGCTCCGCTCGCAACGCCGGCCTGCCGGTCGCCGCATCCTTTCCACGTCCTGCTGGGATGCCTTTCAGGATGCCGAGAGCGGCAGGCAGGCAGAGAGCGGCGACGGCCCAGAAGGTGGCCCGCCAGCCGAGTGCCGTGCCGAGCACCGACCCGCCAGGGACACCGGCGATCGTGGCCACCGTCGTACCCGACAGCAGCACGGCCAGCGCGCGTCCCTTCCTGTCAGGTGAGACCAGCCCGGCCGCAGCCGTCAGAGCGACGGCAAGGAACCCCGCGTTCGTGAGCGCGGCGACGACCCGGGTGGCGAACAGGATGGGGAAGCTCGTCGTGACGGCGCCCAGGATGTGAGCTGCCGCGAACACGAGGACGAACCCGAGAAGGACCGGGCGCCTGGGCCAGGTGCGGGCAAGCGCGGCCACCAGGGGAGCGCCGACGATCATGCCGATCGCGAAAGCCGAGGTGAGCACGCCTGCGGTCCCGACGGTGACGTCGAAATCCGAGGCGATGTCCGGCAAGAGGCCGGCGAGCATGAACTCCGAGGTGCCCATGGCGAAGGCCGCCAGGGCAAGCAGGTACAGCGGGAGAGGCATCGAGTGGCTCCGAGGTGAGGCGAGGTACGAGAAGGTCATCTCGTCACCGCGGCCAGCCCGAGCGCACCCTCGTCCCACCGCAGAAGGCGGCGCGACGGCAGGGCTATGAGCTCAGTGGTGCAGGGGGCTGACGGCGTGACCGAAAGCCCCCACCGTGTCCGACTCAGGACTCGACATGGCCCGCACGCTACCCGACCGATGCCCGTTGCAGCATCCTGCTTTCACAGGCGTCGGCCTGCGTCACCAACGTCCTGTCCGCCCGGGTTCACCGAGACGGAGGGCGTCCCTTGTCTCGCTGAGCTTCGCGGTGGTTAACGGAGTCCGCTCCTGCGCCCGTTCGGCGAGTTGGAGAGCTTCGTCGATCTCACTGAGCTTCGCGGAGGACAGGACGGTCTCCCGCTCTATCAGGTCGTCCCGGGACACGGTGGTCAGCCACGTGCACGGGGTGAAGCCGGGACGCGGGAACGCGAGCCGCAGCACGCCTTCGAACGGCAGTCCTTCACCGGCGCCCACCGTCACTTCGATGCCCAGACCGCTGATGTCGACGCTTGCCGGAGCGACAACCTGCATCACCCGGATCCCCGACGTGCCCTCTCCCGACAGCAGCACGACCAGCCTCCGCTCGTCGAACTGAACCCACCAGACTTCGCCACGTTGCACAAGTCCTCCAGATGGCCAATGCCGACTCACCGGCGTTCGGCGTCACTTGACTCCGAGCAAGTGTTATCGAACCTCGGCGGACGTGGGAATCAGCGGCCACGGCCACGAGGCCCGGGGACGGAGCGGTCGGTGACGGTCTCGGCGGCCGAGCGGGCCAGGCGGGAGGGACGCGACCGCGGTCCACGTCGGCAGCGCGCTGGAGGAACGTATGTCCGGGGCCGTCATGGTGGCGGGGTGGCGAGAGCGGAGACGAACCTCTCGCCGGAGAAGTGACTCGCCGATCAGGTCGGCGTCGCCGGTTCCAAGACCGGCCGGATTCCCCAACGCGGCCGCGAAGCGAGGTCGAGGCCGTCGCCGGCCGGCGCGTGGTCGATCGCAGGGTCGTGGTCCACGATGCTGCCGATCAGCGCGGCGTCGTGGAAGGGCTGGGGGAGGAGGAGCGGAGCGGCGCTCTGAGTGGGGGAGCCGTGATCGGTACCCCGGCGTGCCCCCGATGAGGCTGACACAACGTCCGGATGTCCCCTCCCGGCCGGACAGATCGCGCGTTGGTGCGGCCCTGCTCCCCCGAGATGCTCGGGGCACCTCGACGGCCGTCGCGGACCTCGCGCTGAAAGTGCGCCTCGACGACGTGGACCCGCGGACACCGGCCGTCGTCGTGACCGACGCCTTCAGCTGCGTCACCCAGATCGACCACCCCGCCGGAGACCGGGGCATCCGCGCCCTGCACCTCGCGGAACCGCTCGACCCCGCCGCCGACCGACCCGGACAACCAGGAGAGACCTCATGACCGACACACCCACGCAGTTGTTCATCGGCGGTGCCTGGGTGGACGCCGCGGACGGTGCCACCCTGCCCGTCGACGACCCGGCCACCGGCGAGATCCTGTGCCACGTCGCGGACGCCGGTCCCAAGGACGCGAAGCTCGCCGAGGAAGCGGCCGTACAGGCGCAGGAGGAGTGGGCGCGTACGGCGCCTCGGGTGCGCAGCGAGATCCTGCGCCGCGCCTACGAGATCATCATCGAGCGCACCGACGAGCTCGCCCGTCTGATGACCTCCGAGATGGGCAAGCCGCTCGCCGAGGCCAGGGGAGAGGTGGCCTACGCGGCGGAGTTCTTCCGCTGGTTCTCCGAGGAGGCCGTGCGTATCGACGGTGGCCTCGCCACCTTGCCGGACGGCCGCAACCGCATGCTGCTCTCCCGCCGCCCGGTCGGCCCCTGCCTGCTGATCACCCCGTGGAACTTCCCGCTGGCGATGGGCACCCGCAAGATCGGCCCGGCCCTCGCCGCCGGCTGCACGATGGTGCTCAAGCCGGCCCCGCAGACCCCTCTCTCCAGCCTTGCCCTCGCCGCGATCCTCAAGGAGGCCGGGCTGCCGGACGGCGTGCTGAACGTCGTCACCACCTCCCGTGCGGGGGAGGTGTGCGAACCGCTCCTGCGCGGCGGGCGGATTCGCAAGCTTTCCTTCACCGGCTCCACCGCCGTCGGACAGCTGCTGCTCGCCCAGAGCGCCCACGCGGTCGTACGGACCTCGATGGAGCTGGGCGGGAACGCGCCGTTCGTCGTCTTCGAGGACGCCGACCTGGACAAGGCCGTCGACGGTGCGATGGTCGCCAAGATGCGCAACATGGGTGAGGCGTGCACGGCCGCCAACCGCTTCTTCGTGCACCGCTCGGTGGCGCAGGAGTTCGGGCGCCGGCTGGCGGAGCGGATGGGCGCGCTGGTCGTCGGTCCGGGCGCCAGGGACGGCGTCGATGTCGGCCCACTGATCGACCGGAGGGGGCGCGCCAAGGTCGAGGAGCTGGTCTCCGACGCGGTGGAGCGCGGGGCACGGGTGCTCGTAGGCGGCCGTACCCCCGAAGGCCCGGGCTGCTTCTACCCACCGACCGTGCTGGCCGACGTCGATCCCGGCAGCCGCCTGATGGACACGGAGATCTTCGGCCCGGTCGCCGCGATCCTCACCTTCGACGACGAGGACGAGGTGATCCGCCGAGCCAATGACACTCCCTGGGGCCTGGTCGGTTACGTCTTCACCGAGGG
>NZ_WWIC01000290.1:0-4117 GCF_009872555.1 Streptomyces sp. SID5643 | reverse complement strand
CAGCAGCGCCCGCGCCGCTGACAGGGCCTCGGCGTCCCGCGCCGGGCGCGCCCCGCTCCCGGGCGCCGGCACCAGACGCAGCCGGGGGCCGCACCCGGGGCAGGCCACCGGCTGGGCGTGGAAACGCCGGTCCAGGGGATCGCCGTACTCCCGGGCGCACGCGCCGCACATCGGGAAGCCGGACATGGTCGTGACCGCCCGGTCGTACGGCATGCCCGTGGCGATGGTGAAGCGGGGGCCGCAGTGGGTGCAGGTGACGAACGGGTGCCGGTGCCGGCGGTCGGCCGGATCGCCCAGTTCGCGCAGGCAGTCGGCGCAGGCCGCCGTGTCGGGCGGGAGGAGGGTGCTGCCGGGGGAGCGGTCGGTGGAGCGGATGGTGAAGGTGCCGTCGACTCCGGTGACGGGCAGCTCCTCGACCCCGACGCCGGTGACGGAGGCCAGCGGCGGAGCCTCCTCGGCCAGCCGGTCGCAGAAGGTGCCGACCCCGTCCGGCGGGCCCTCCACCTCGATGAGGACACCGCTCGCCGTGTTGCCCACGAATCCGGTGAGCGCGAGGTCGGTGGCGAGGCGGTGCACGAAAGGCCTGAAGCCCACGCCCTGCACGGTTCCGCGCACGGTGACGCGGCGGCGCACGGCCCGGGTGACGGGCGCTGTCACGGGACGAGGCCGGCTTCGGCGCCCTCGTGCGTGTGGGTGTGGGTGTGGGTGTGCGGGCGGGGTGCCAGGGGCGGCCGGTGGACAGCGGCTCCGTCCCGGACACCCAGCACGCGTTCCAGCAGGGCGTCGACGCCGGCGCCGGTGCGGGCGCAGGAGCGGAGCACCTCCACCCCCGGGTTGACCCGCTGGACGTTCGCCTCGAAGGCCGCCTCGTCGAACCCGGCCGGCCCGGCCAGATCGGTCTTCGTCAGTACCACCAGATGGGCGGATCCGAAGGCCGTGGGGTACTTCAGCGGCTTGTCCTCGCCCTCCGTCACCGCCATCAGCACGACCCGCAGGCTCTCGCCGAGGTCGTACGACGCGGGGCAGACGAGATTGCCGACGTTCTCCACGAACAGCAGTGACGTGCCCCCGGGCAGCCAGCTCTCCACATGACGGCGCAGCTGCCGCGCCTCCAGATGGCACAGGCCGTCCGTCAGCAGCTGCGTCACCGGGGCGCCCGAACGGGCCAGCCGGCCGGCGTCGTTCTCCGTCGCCAGGTCGGCGGTGAGGGCGGCCACCGGAAGGCTCCGCTCCACCGCCCTGGCCAGGACCCGCCCGAGCAGTTCCGTCTTGCCGCTGCCCGGGCTGGACAGCAGGTTGACCACGCTCACCCCGCGCCGGGCCAGCTCCTCACGCAGGTCCGCGGCCAGACCGTCGTTCTTCGCCAGGACGGCCCGGGTGGCCTCGTCCACGGAATCGCACATGGGCGCCGCTCCTCGCGGGTCGGTAGGGAAATCGTTCCGCTACCGATCCTCCGCGCCGCCGCTCACCGTGCCCGGCAGCCCGGCCGACGACAGGGCCGCTGATTCGTCCGGGCGGCTCAACGGGGGCGTGGCGCCCGGGTCGCCGAGCAGCACCGGCACCATGGTGTGCAGCGCCGCGACCGCCCGCCCGACCGCCTCGCGCACCGTCACGCTGATGCCCGGGGCGATGTCCTCGTCGGCGGGTGCCCGCAGCTCGGGCTCACAGGCCAGGACCAGGACGCGGGGGAGGGGCTCGTCGCCCAGGTGGGCGGCCAGGGCGAGGACCTTCGCCGGGTCCATGCCGTGCGCCTCGGGCGGCGCGCCCGCCGTGGAACCGTCGGGGAGGTCCGGCTCGATCAGCGACAGCGTGCCCGGCTCGTGCCCCCGCACGGCCGCGTCGACCAGGACGGCCGTGTCGTAGCCGTCGAGCAGCTCGTACGCCAGGTCCATGCCGCGGATACCGAAGTCCCGCACCCGCACCTCCGGCGGCAACGGGTCCTGGTCCAGGGCGCGGATCACCTCGGGGCCGAAGGCGTCGTCCGCGAGGAAGATGTTGCCGACCCCCGCGACGAGCAGCCGCGCGCTCATCGCGCGTCCCCGGTGGCCAGCGGCCGGGCGTTGCCGTTCGGGAGTTTGCGGACGAAGGCGGACCGCAGTGCGTGGTAGGGCGCCTCGGCATCGAAGAAGACGGCCCGCATCCGGGCGAGTTCGGCCCGCCGGTACTCGGCGAGGGGCCGCGTCAGCTCGTCCGCGTGCCGGGCCGTGGCCTTGGCGGTGATCCGGCGCGGAAGGTCCGGGTCGGCGGCCAGGTCGGCGGCCAGGCGCTCGACCTCGGGAGCGAACTCCGCGGCAGGGACCGGCAGCAGACGGTCCACCAGCCCGATGCGCTCGGCCGTCGCGGCGCTCACCGGCAACGCCTCGGTCGTCAGCCGCTCCGCCGTCTCGGCGCCCACCCGGCGGGGCAGCGAGTACGTCCAGTACTCCGACCCGTACAGGCCCATGTTCCGGTAGTGCGGGTTGAGGACGCTGCCCGCGCGGCACCAGACCTCGTCGGCGGCCAGGGCGAGCATGACGCCGCCCGCCGCCGCGTTGCCGCCGAGGGCCGAGACGACCAGCCGGTCGGTGGTGCGCAACACCGCCTCGACCAGGTCGTTCATGGCGTTCAGGTTGGACCAGGACTCGCCCGCCGGGTCGTCCGCCGCCTCGATGACATTGAGGTGGATGCCGTTGGAGAAGAAGTCGCGCGCGCCGCCGAACACCAGAACCGAGGTGGGGCGGGTGAGGGCGTACCGCCATGCGGCGAGCAGCCGGCGGCAGTGGGTGGTGCTCATGGCCCCGCCGGGGAACGAGAAGGTCAGGAAGCCGATGTGCCCGCGCTGCCGGTAGCGGATGTCGGTCCAGGTGGTGCGGTCCGGGGGCAGTTCGAGCGGGGCGGCGATCTCGGGCAGCCAGTACGGGCGGTCGTACGCACCCGGCATGCCCGGGCCGCTGCCGGGCGGGGCCGGGAACCCGGCGAGCACCGAGGCCGCCGGGCGGCGGAACGGCGCGGGGTCACCGGAGCTCTTGCGGGGCCGCAGCTCCGGGATCCACACCGCGCCGTCCCGGGTCGCCCGGCACAGCGCGCCTGCCCGGGTGGCGAGCAGTTCCCCCGGCTCCCCGCGCAGCCGGTCCTCGGGGTGCCCGCCGTGCAGGAACACCTCCCGGCCGCAGATCTCGTCCCTCACTCCCGGCTGGGAGTCGGCGCCCCGCAGCTTGCGCAGCACCGTCGCCGTGCTGTCGTGCTCCCAGTCGATCGCCCGCTGTTCCTGGCGGAAGCAGTCCCGCCACAGCACGTGCGTCCCGGGTTCGCTCTGCGGGCGCGGTTTGTACGACCCCTCGGCGTAGCGGCGCACGGCCAGCAGCACGGCGGCCGTGGCGGCGTCCGCCACCTCGTTGCGGTACAGGTCGCTCTTGCCCGTCGGCGGCACCGGGAAGGTGCCGTCCGCCCACACGTCCCCCGCGTCCATGGCCGCGTCGGCCTGGAGCACCGTCACGCCCCACTCGGACGCCTCCTCGGCGATCGCCCAGTCCAGCGACGACGGGCCCCGGTCCCCGGGCGGCCCAGGGTGCACGATCAGGCAGGTGTGCTCCCGCCACACGTCCTCCGGCAGGGCCGACTTCAGCATCGGGGCGACGATCAGCTCCGGGCACCCCTCGCGTACGGCGGCCCGGACCGTGTCGGGGCCGTGGGAGGCGAGCACGACGTCCACGTGGTGCCCCTCGTCCGACAGTTCGGCGAACACACGCTGGGTCAGGCTGTTGAACGCGCTGGCGACGAGCAAGATGTCCATGACACGGCATGGTCGCCCGTCGGGGGTGGGCCGTGAAGGACCACGGCGGCGTTTCGCGGCCCTCATCCGCTTCCGGCCGAACGGGCGGGTGGGCCCTGCGGGCGTCATCGGGGGCCCGGGCCTCGCGCGGCCCGGGCCGAACCACCCCGCGCCTCGGATGCGGGGGTGTGCGGTTCGGCCGGGGGCTCGGATGCGGGGGTGTGCGGTCCGGCCGGGGGCTCGGATGCGGGGGTGTGCGGTCCGGCCGGGGAGATGGCCCGGCGCCCGTCACCCGGGCCGACGGGGTCCGGCCATGCACCGAGGCCGGGGCGACGGCGGCCGCCGCCCGCGCACCGGGACCGGGCC
>NZ_WWIC01000031.1:0-27869 GCF_009872555.1 Streptomyces sp. SID5643 | reverse complement strand
CCCCCCAACCCCCGTTCGACCTGCACGGAAAGGACCTCAAGGGGTCTGCGCACCCTACGTGGATTGGCCACTGCGACAAGGCGCACTTCCCTGCACGCCCCACGAGTGCAACGCTTCGTGATCGAATGCTTCACGCCAAGTTGCCAAGTCGACAATGTGCCGAGTGGTGAACCGGCCACTTCGGCACGGCGGCACACAGTAGATTCGATCTTGACTGTCTACGGCGGGGGACTCGTGCAGGACCGAGGGGAAACGTGCAGGAGCGACACAACCGAGGAGCCGCGACCACCGAGGGGGGCTTAGCAGTTATGAGCCACGACTCCACTGCCGCGCCGGAAGCCGCGGCCCGGAAACTTTCCGGGCGACGCCGCAAGGAGATCGTCGCGGTGCTGCTGTTCAGCGGCGGCCCCATCTTCGAGAGTTCCATACCGTTGTCGGTGTTCGGGGTTGACCGCCAGGACGCCGGCGTACCGCGCTACCGACTGCTGGTGTGCGGGGGCGAGGACGGTCCGCTACGGACCACCGGAGGACTCGAACTCACCGCACCACATGGCCTGGAAGCGATCTCACGCGCGGGCACGGTCGTCGTACCGGCCTGGCGTTCGATCACTTCTCCACCACCGGAGGAGGCGCTCGACGCGCTGCGCCGCGCCCACGAGGAGGGCGCCCGCATCGTCGGGCTGTGCACCGGCGCCTTCGTCCTCGCGGCGGCGGGCCTGCTGGACGGCCGCCCCGCGACGACACACTGGATGTACGCACCGACGCTGGCCAAGCGCTACCCGTCGGTGCACGTGGACCCGCGCGAGCTGTTCGTCGACGACGGCGACGTGCTGACGTCGGCGGGCACGGCCGCGGGCATCGACCTGTGCCTGCACATCGTGCGCACGGACCACGGCAACGAGGCGGCCGGGGCCCTGGCCAGGCGGCTCGTCGTGCCGCCGCGCCGCAGCGGCGGGCAGGAGCGCTACCTCGACAGGTCTTTACCGGAGGAGATCGGCGCCGACCCGCTCGCCGAGGTCGTCGCCTGGGCGCTGGAGCACCTCCACGAGCAGTTCGACGTGGAGACCCTGGCGGCACGCGCGTACATGAGCCGGCGTACGTTCGACCGCCGCTTCCGCTCGCTGACCGGGAGCGCTCCGCTGCAGTGGCTGATCACACAGCGGGTCCTCCAGGCACAGCGCCTGCTGGAGACGTCGGACTACTCGGTGGACGAGGTGGCGGGGCGCTGCGGCTTCCGGTCGCCGGTCGCCCTGCGCGGCCACTTCCGCCGCCAGCTGGGCTCGTCCCCGGCCGCGTACCGGGCCGCCTACCGCGCCCGGCGCCCGCAGGGCGAGCGGCCCCAGGACACCGAGAGCGCACCGGGCGGCCCCGGGTCCGGCATGCCGGGCCATCCGGGCCACGCCGGGCACCCGGGCCAGCCCGGCCAGGCACCGGCCCCGCTCCACCCGGAGCACCCGGTGCCGCTTCAGTCCCGCCGTACGGCGGCGGCGAGCGCGATGGGCCAGTCCCCTGCGCTGTCGGCCAGCCTGCCCGGGCAGCGCAGCGCGCCCTGATCCGGTAGCCGGGGCCCGCGAGGAGCGCGTCTCCTCGCGGGCCCCTCGGCTTTCCCGGCACGGGCGGCCCGGCCGGTGGCGGCGGGCCGTAAGGTTAGACACATGAACGATCGCATGGTGTGGATCGACTGCGAGATGACCGGCCTCTCGCTGTCGGACGACGCGCTCATCGAGGTGGCCGCCCTCGTGACCGACTCCGAGCTGAACGTGCTCGGTGAGGGCGTGGACATCGTCATCCGGCCGCCGGAGCAGGCCCTGGAGACGATGCCGGACGTGGTGCGTCAGATGCACACCGCCTCCGGACTGCTCGACGAGCTGGCCGCCGGAACCACCCTGAAGGACGCCGAGGACCAGGTCCTGACGTACGTGAGGGAGTTCGTCAAGGAGCCGGGCAAGGCGCCGCTGTGCGGGAACTCCGTCGGCACGGACCGCGGCTTCCTGCTGCGCGACATGCCGACCCTGGAGGGCTACCTCCACTACCGGATCGTCGACGTGTCGTCGGTCAAGGAGCTGGCCCGCCGCTGGTACCCGCGGGCCTACTTCAACAGCCCGCAGAAGAACGGCAACCATCGCGCGCTCGCCGACATCCGCGAGTCCATCGCGGAGCTGCGCTACTACCGCGAGGCCGTGTTCGTCCCGCAGCCCGGGCCCGACTCGGACACCGCGAAGACGATCGCGGCGAAGCACGTCCTGCCTGCTCAGTAGGGCCACGCGGGGGCCCGTCGGGGGGCGCCGCGAAAGCCGGGCGCGAGCACCCCTTCGGACCCTGTACACTTTTTCTCGGCCGGTCAGGGAAGTCACTGACCTCCAAGCCGGTCATGGTGGGTGTAGCTCAGCTGGTAGAGCACCTGGTTGTGGTCCAGGATGCCGCGGGTTCAAGTCCCGTCACTCACCCTGAGTAATCAGCCGGTGGCTTCGGAAGAAGCCACCGGCTGAAGCTTTTTGCGCGCCTCTCCGGGGCGGCGCGGCGCTCTGGCTACCGTCGGCGGTATGGACGGTCGACGCCCGGGATGGCGCGCGTGTGTGCTCAGCGGGGCGGTGTTCGCCGTCTGTATGGCCGGCACCACCCTGCCGACGCCCCTGTACCCCCTCTACCAGGACGAGTTCGGCTTCTCCGAGCTGACGGTCACCGTGGTCTACGCCCTCTACGCCTTCGCCGTGATCGGTGTGCTGCTGCTGGTCGGCGACGCCTCCGACGCCGTGGGCAGGCGCCCGGTGCTCCTGTGCGGCCTGGGCTTCGCGGCGCTGAGCGCCGCCTGCTTCCTGTGCGCCACCGGCCTCGGCTGGCTCTACGCGGGGCGACTGCTGTCGGGACTGTCCGCCGGGCTGTTCACCGGCGCCGCCACGGCGTACGTGATGGAGCTGGCGCCCGAGGGCGGCGCCTCCCGGGCCACGTTCGTGGCGACGGCCGCCAACATGGGCGGACTGGGCTGCGGTCCCCTGCTCTCCGGGCTGCTCGCGCAGTACGCCGCATGGCCGCTGTACCTGCCGTTCGTCACCCATCTCGCCCTCGTGGCCGCCTCGGCCGCGGTGCTGCTGCGGCTCGCGGAGACGGTCGGGGAGCGGCAGCCGTTGCGCACCGTGCGCCCGCAGCGGCCCGCACTGCCCCCGCAGGTGCGGGCCGTGTTCGGCCCCGCCGCCACCGCCTCCTTCGTCGGGTTCGCCCTGTTCGGGGTGTTCACCTCGGTCAGCCCGGCCTTCCTCTCGGAGTCGCTGCACGTGGACGGCCACGCCGTGAGCGGGCTGATCGTCGCGCTGGCCTTCTTCTCCTCGACGGCCGGGCAACTCGCGGTCGGCCGGGTCGGCGTACGGCGCTCCCTGCCGCTGGGCTGCGCCGGGCTCCTCGCCGGTCTTGCGCTGCTCGCCGGCGCGCTGCGGTGGGAACAGATGTCGCTGCTGGTCGCCAGCGCGCTCGTCGGCGGGGTCGGCCAGGGGCTGGCGTTCCGCGGCGCCCTCGCCGACGTGGCCGCGGCCTCCCCCGGGCACCGGCGCGCCGCCGTGATCTCGACCCTGTTCGTCGTCGCCTACACGGGCATCTCCCTGCCTGTGATCGGCGTCGGCCTCCTGAGCGGTCCGGTCGGTCTGGAGGGCGCGGGGCTGGTGTTCATCGCCTGCATGGCCGTCCTGGTCGTGACGGCGGCGGTCTACCTGCTGCGGCGGCCAGAACCGGCCCGGGTCTGAGCGCGTGCGATGGTGAACCCATGCGTGAGCCGGTGGAACGGGTCGACGAGCGGGACCGGGTGCTCGGGGTGGTCGACCGGGACGAGGCGATCCGCAACGGCTGGCCGCACCGGATCGCGACCACCGTGTGCCGTGATCCGCGCGGGCGGGTGCTGGTCCATCGCAGGCCGGAGCATGTGTCACGGTTCCCGGGGCACTACGACTGGCTGATCGGCGGCGCCGTCGAGGTCGGCGAGTCGTACGAGGAGGCGGCTGCCCGGGAGCTGGCCGAGGAACTGGGCGTCCGGGCGCGGGTGCGGTTCGTCTTCAAGTTCCTCTGCCGGGGGGCGATCAGCCCGTACTGGCTCGGGGTGCACGAGGCCGTCGTCTCCGAGCCCCTCACCCCCGACCCGTCCGCGATCGCCTGGCACGGCTGGGTCAGCGAGGCGGAGCTCGGGGAGGCGCTCCGGACGGGGCTGTTCGTGCCCGACGGGGTGGAGGCCCTGCGGCGCCACCCCGGCCTCAGCGCACCGAGCGCCGCCACACGGCAGCCAACTCCCCCACCGAACTGAATCGTTCGGCCGGGTCCGACCGCACGGCCCGGTCCAGCACGGCCAGTTGATCCGCCGAGCCCCGCCCGGTCCGTTCCTCGTCGCCCGCGTCCAGGAGGAGGCGGATGGCCCGGCCCAGGGCGTGGACCGTCGTGCGGCCGGCGATGCGGAGCCGCGCCGCGATTCCTCCGGCGCCATGAAGCGGCGCGGGCCCGGCAGGGCGGTCCGCCTCCAGGATGAACGGGCCAGGGCGGTACTCGTCGAGGTCGATCGTCCGGAGGCCACCGGCGTCGGCGAGGGGAAGGCCCTGCCGCGCGCAGGACCGGGGCGACGGAAGGAAGCGGGCCAGGGGCGCGGCCGCCGCCGCGGTGCAGGGTCGGGTGGTGGAGAACCTCTCCGGAGTGCCACGGCGTCACCATCGCCGGCCCGCCGGAGCGGGCGGAGGGGCGGTGGGGCTGGGCGACGATCGCCGGGTGGCCTACCGCGCGGTGGAAGGTCCGGGCCCGGTCGAGCGATCGCCCGGCCGCGGCGCGGTCGTCGCCTCCTTCACCAACCGGCGTTCCCCGTCCGCCGGCCGGACCCCGTACGACACGCAGCCCGAATCCTGCTCGCGGAAGGCGCGCAACACCTCACCCACCCTCCGCAGGCAGGGCGCGGCCGGGGCACCTCGGTGGCGTCCAGGAGCCGGTGGGGCGTCACGACGACGACCGGGACACCAGCTCCGTGGCCAGGACCATCTGCCGGCGCTCCAGGCCCCGGGACGCGAGCGGGCGGCGGTCGGCGACCTCGGTGAGGAGGAGGTCTATCATCCGGCGGCCCATCTCCTCGATCGGCTGGCGGACACTGGTCAGCGGCGGTTCCATGTGGCGGGCGATGGCGGAGTCGTCGTAGCCGACGAGCGCCACGTCCTGGGGGATGCGGCGGCCCGCGTCGAGCAGCGCACGGCGGGCGCCGGCCGCGGTGACGTCGGAGGCGGCGAACACCGCGTCGATGTCGGGGTGGCGCTCCAGCAGGGCCATCATGGCCCCGTACCCGCCCTCCTCGGTGAAGTCCCCCGCCTCGATCAGCCCCTCGTCCACCCCGTGGCCGGCGTCGCTCATGGCCTCGCGGTAGCCGTCGACGCGGCGCTGGGCACCGTAGACGTCGAGGCGGCCGGTGATGTGGGCCACCCGGGTCCGGCCCCGGGACAGCAGGTGCTCGACGGCCTGGCGTGCGCCGCCGTAGTTGTCCGAGTCGACCGACGGCAGGGTCTCCGCCGACGAGCGCGGGCCGCTGATCACCGCCGGGATCTCCAGCTGGGCCAGCAGGTCGGGCAGCGGGTCGTCCGCGTGCACCGAGACCAGCAGGACGCCGTCCACGCGGTGCGCCGCCAGGTACTGGGCGAGGCGGGCCCGTTCGCGCTCGTTGCCCGCGAAGATCAGCAGCAGCTGCATCTCCGTGTCGGCCAGCGCGGCCCCGACGCCCTTCAGCATGTCCGAGAAGTAGGGCTCGGCGAAGAACCGGGTCTCCGGCTCGGGCACGACCAGCGCGATCGCGTCCGTACGGTTGGCGGCCAGCGCGCGGGCCGCGGTGTTGGGGACGTAGCCGAGCTCCGCGACCGCCGCCTCGACGGCCGCGCGGGTCGCGTCGCTGACCCGGGGCGAGCCGTTGATCACCCGCGAGACGGTGCCGCGGCCGACACCGGCGCGCGCCGCCACCTCTTCGAGGGTGGGCCGGCCACCACTTCGGCCCCGCGCTCCGTGGGTTGCCATGGGCTCCGCCTTCCCGTCCACGCCCGCACTCTGCGACTGGCCTGGAATTTAACAGGCTCGTCAGCCCTGTGACTGCCGCCGAGGGCTGACCGCCCCCGGCCTTCCGCTTCGGCCCGACGAGCCGGTACGAGCGGCGCCCGGACCGGCTTGATATCGCTGTCCCGGGCCTCAATGGAGCCCGTTACGGGTCCAGTTAACAGCCCTATAACTGAACGCATCTCTCTGTGTCCGGTCCCTTGACACCCCCGCCGCGACCGGGGACTCTTCAACACATCACCGGTGGGAGCGCTCCCACACTACCTGACACATACACAACCCGCACGTTCCCCGCCCGAGCCTTTTAGCGCGTAAAACGGTCCGACGATGCAGTTGGCCGGGGGGTCGGCACGTCAGGGCAACAGGAGGACGACATGCGAGCACGCATCCGAACCGCCCGCAAGGCGATGGTCGTCGCGGCCGTCGCGTCGCTGGGCGCCGGGCTGCTGGCCGGCTGTGCCGACGACGGCGGAAAGGGCGGCTCCGACTCGTCGGACGGCGACAGCGGCGGCAAGACCACCATCTCGGTGGGTCTCTTCGGCACCATGGGCTTCAAGGAAGCCGGTCTCTACGACGAGTACGAGAAGCTCAACCCGAAGATCAAGATCGAGCAGAACGTCGTCGAGCGCAACGAGAACTACTACCCCGCGCTGCTCAACCACCTGACCACCAACAGCGGCCTGCTGGACGTCCAGGCCGTCGAGGTCGCCAACATCGCCGAGGTGACGGCCACCCAGGCCGACAAGCTCGAGGACATGTCCAAGGCGCCGGGCGTGGACAAGAGCAAGTGGCTGCCCTGGAAGTGGCAGCAGGCCACCACCAAGGACGGCAAGACGGTCGGCCTCGGCACCGACGTCGGCCCCATGGCGATCTGCTACCGCACGGACCTCTTCAAGCAGGCCGGTCTGCCCACCGACCCCGCCGAGGTCGGCAAGCTGTGGGCCGGTGACTGGGCCAAGCTCGTCGAGGTCGGCGAGCGGTACAAGTCGAAGGCTCCCAAGGGCACCTTCTTCATGGACTCCCCGGGCGGCCTGATCCAGGCGATCCTCGGCAGCGAGAAGGAGAAGTTCTACGACTCCTCCGGTGAGGTCATCTACAAGTCGAACCCGGCTGTGAAGGCCGCCTTCAACCTGACCGCGGATGCGGCCAAGAAGGGCCTGGTCCAGTCGCAGACCCAGTTCCAGCCGTCCTGGAACTCCACGATCGCCAACAACAAGTTCGCCGCGATCGCCTGTCCGCCGTGGATGCTGGGCACGATCAAGGGCAACTCCAAGCCCGACGCCGCCGGCAAGTGGGCCGTGGCCGTCGCGCCCAAGGGCGGCAACTGGGGCGGCACCTTCCTCACCGTGCCCAAGAGCGGCAAGAACGTGAAGGAGGCGCAGAAGTTCGTGACCTGGCTCACCGCGCCGGAGCAGCAGGCGAAGCTGTTCAAGGTGCAGGCCAGCTTCCCGAGCGCCCCGTCCGCCTACACCATGCCCGAAGTGACGGGTGCGACGAACGAGATGACCGGTGACCAGAAGATCGGCCCGATCTTCGCGGAGGCCGCCAAGGCCGCCCCGGTCCAGGTGATCGGACCGAAGGACCAGATCATCATGCAGGGCCTGACGGACAACGGCGTCATCCTCGCCACGAAGGGCAAGTCCGCCAAGGAGGCCTGGGACTCCGCGGTCAAGACCATCGACAACAAGCTGGACCAGTGACCCGGATGACCACCCGTCACGACACCGCCGCGTCCCCCGTGAAGGGGGGCGCGGCCCCGGGCCGCCCGCCCGAGGACGCCGCCGTGGAGAAGGAGCGGCGGCGCCGGGACCGGCTGTCCCGGCGCTGGCAGCGGGACATCCGCTGGAGCCCGTACGCGTTCGTGTCCCCGTTCTTCCTGCTGTTCATCGCGTTCGGCCTGTTCCCGCTGATCTACACGGGCTGGGCCTCGCTGCACCAGGTGGAGCTGACCGCGCCGACCGACATGAACTGGGTCGGGCTGCGCAACTACACCCGGATCTTCGACGACGACTTCTTCTGGAACGCGGCGAAGAACACCCTGACCATCGGCATCATCTCCACCGTTCCGCAGCTGCTGATGGCGATGGGCATCGCTCACATCCTCAACTACAAGCTGCGTGCCTCGACGTTCTTCCGGGTCGCGATGCTCGCGCCGTACGCGACGTCGATCGCCGCCGCCTCGCTGGTGTTCGTGCTGCTCTTCGGCCGTGACTACGGCATGATCAACTGGGCGCTCGACACAGTCGGCATCAACCCGGTCGACTGGCAGAACGACAAGTGGCCCTCGCAGATCGCCGTCTCGTCGATCATCATCTGGCGCTGGACCGGCTACAACGCGCTGATCTACCTCGCCGCGATGCAGGCCATCCCGCACGACCTCTACGAGTCGGCCGCCCTGGACGGGGCCAACCGCTGGCAGCAGTTCATCCATGTGACGCTGCCGGCGCTGCGTCCGACGATCCTGTTCACCTGTGTCGTCTCGACGATCGGGGCGAGCCAGGTCTTCGGCGAGCCGCTGCTGTTCGACGCCAACAAGGGCACCTCCGGCGGCGCGGAGCACCAGTTCCAGACGCTGGGCCTGTATCTGTACGAGCAGGGCTGGGTCGCCCAGCACCTGGGCCGTGCCTCGGCGATCGCCTGGACGATGTTCCTGATCCTGATCGTCATCGGCATCGTCAACTACGTCATCTCGCGCCGGCTGCGCGCCAGTAGTTAGGAGTTGTGGCCGTGACGACGACTGTGACGCCCCCGGAGACCGAGCCCGTCGAGAAGACCAAGCGCCCCCGGCTGCCGAAGTCCGCGCGGGCCGGCGGGCAGCTGCACGGTGGCCCGATCGCGTACGCGATCCTCATCGTGTTCACGCTCGTTTCGCTGTTCCCGCTGGTGTGGACGGCGATCGCCGCCTCGCGTGACAACCAGCGGCTCGCGCAGACACCACCGCCGTTCTGGTTCGGTTCGGGTCTGTTCGACAAGCTGGAGATCGCCTGGAAGGACGCCAACCTGGGTGAGGCGTTCTTCAACACCACGATCGTGGCGGGCACTTCGGCACTGACCATCGTGTTCATGTCGACGATCGCCGGTTTCGCCTTCGCCAAGCTGCGGTTCAGGGGCCGCGGCGCGCTGATGCTGATCGTGATCGGCACGATGATGGTGCCGCCGCAGCTGAGTGTGATCCCGCTGTACATGATGGTCGCCAAGCTCGACTGGACCGACCAGTTGCAGGCGGTGATCCTGCCGTCGCTGGTGAGCGCGTTCGGCGTGTTCTTCATGCGGCAGTACCTGATCCAGGCGCTGCCCGACGAGATCATCGAGGCGGCCCGGGTGGACGGCGCGAGCAGCTGGCGCGTGGTGTGGCACGTGGTGTTCCCGGCGGCCCGGCCCGCGATGGCCGTGCTCGGGATGCTGACGTTCGTGCAGACCTGGAACGACTTCATGTGGCCCTTCCTGGTGCTGACCCAGATGGGCAACCCGACCGTGCAGGTCGCGGTCGCGGGCCTGGGCCGCGGCTACACCCCCGACCAGTCCCTGATCATGGCGGGCGCCCTGCTGGGCACACTGCCGCTGCTGCTGGTCTTCGCGATCTTCGGCAAGCAGATCGTGGGCGGCATCATGCAGGGTGCCGTCAAGGGCTGATCCTTCCCGGGGCCGGGTCAGCGCCGCTCCGGCCCCCTTCTCTTCTCCCCTCCCCCTCCGACATCGGTCTCCTCGAACCCTTTGGGAGCGCTTCCATGCCTGACTCCGAGAACCCGGCCACCGCGGTGACCTTCCCGCCCGCCTTCCTGTGGGGCGCGGCGACGTCCGCGTACCAGATCGAGGGCGCGGTGCGGGAGGACGGCCGTACGCCGTCGATCTGGGACACCTTCAGCCATACGCCGGGCAAGACGGCCGGTGGTGAGACCGGTGACATCGCTGTCGACCACTACCACCGCTACCGCGACGACGTGGCGCTGATGGCGGAGCTGGGCCTGGGCGCCTACCGCTTCTCCATCTCGTGGTCGCGGGTGCAGCCGACCGGCCGGGGCCCGGCCGTGCAGAAGGGCCTGGACTTCTACCGGCGGCTGGTGGACGAGCTGCTGTCCAAGGACATCAAGCCGGCCGTCACCCTCTACCACTGGGACCTGCCGCAGGAGCTGGAGGACGCGGGGGGCTGGCCCGAGCGCGACACGGCGTACCGGTTCGCGGAGTACGCGCAGATCGTCGGCGAGGCGCTGGGCGACCGGGTGGAGCAGTGGATCACGCTCAACGAGCCGTGGTGCAGCGCGTTCCTGGGTTATGCCTCCGGGGTGCACGCCCCGGGCCGTACGGACCCGGTGGCCTCGCTGCGCGCCGCGCACCACCTGAACCTGGCGCACGGGCTGGGCGCGTCCGCGCTGCGGTCGGTGATGCCGGCCCGCAACACCGTCGCGGTCAGCCTCAACTCCTCGGTGGTGCGCCCGCTTTCGCAGGATCCGGCGGATCTGGCGGCGGCCCGCAGGATCGACGACCTGGCCAACGGCGTGTTCCACGGGCCGATGCTGCACGGCGCCTACCCGGAGTCCCTGTACGTGGCCACGGCGTCCCTCACGGACTGGGACTACGTCCTCGACGGCGACCTGGAGCTGGTCAACCAGCCGCTGGACGCGCTGGGCCTCAACTACTACACACCCGCACTGGTCTCGGCGGCGGACGCGTCGGCGAAGGCGCCGCGCGCCGACGGCCACGGGGCGAGCGACCACTCGCCGTGGCCGGCCGCGGACGACGTCGCCTTCCACCAGACGCCCGGCGACCGCACCGAGATGGGCTGGACGATCGACCCGACCGGCCTGCACGAGCTGATCATGCGCTACACCAGGGAGGCACCGGGCCTGCCGCTGTACATCACGGAGAACGGCGCGGCCTACGACGACAAGATCGACTCCGACGGCCGCGTGCACGACCCGGACCGGGTGGCCTACCTCCACGGCCATCTGTCGGCGGTCCGCCGGGCGATCGCCGACGGCGCGGACGTCCGCGGCTACTACCTGTGGTCCCTGATGGACAACTTCGAGTGGTCCTACGGCTACGGCAAGCGCTTCGGCGCGGTGTACGTGGACTACGCGACGCTGGAGCGCACGCCGAAGACGAGCGCCCGGTGGTACGGCCGGGCGGCGCGGACCGGGGCGCTGCCCGAGGTCGAGGCGGTCTGACCGACGGGGGACGGGGGGCGGGGCGCGGCACGATTAGGGGAGTGCCGCGCCCCGCCCCTGTCCTCCGTGACCGGCCAGGCCCTTCAGTGGTACGGCCCGGAAGAGGCGGGTGACGGGGCACACCGTCGGGTGCACGGGGTTCTCTTCCGGGGCGCGCGTCAGCCCTTGTTGGCGCCGAGGGTGAGGCCGCTGACGAACTGGCGTTGGAGCGCGAAGTAGACGATCAGGGTGGGGATCGCGGTGAGCAGGGCGCCGGCGGCGACCAGGTTGGGGTCGGTGAAGTACTGGCCGGAGAGGTTGTTCAGCGCCGAGGTGATCGGCATGTTCTCGCCGGTGGAGATCAGGACGATGGCCCAGAAGAAGTCGTTGTAGATCCAGATCGAGAGCAGGGTGGCCAGGGCGGCCATCGCCGGCTTGCACAGCGGCAGCACGATCTGCCAGTACAGCCGCCACACGGAGGCCCCGTCGACCAGGGCGGCCTCGGTCAGTTCGTGCGGCAGGGAGCGCATGTAGTTGCTCAGCACGAACGCGCAGAAACCGGACTGGAACGCCACGTGGATCAGCACCAGGCCGAGCGCGGAGTCGTAGAGCTTGCCGCTCATGGTGATGCCGGGCAGGTCGATCAGCAGGTACAGGCGGTACAACGGGGTGATGATGACCTGCTGGGGCAGCAGGTTGCCGGCGGTGAACACCAGCAGCAGGAACAGGTTGAGGCGGAAGTCGAAGCGGCTGACGTAGAAGGCGACCATCGACGACAGCAGCAGCGTCAGCAGCACCGCCGGGACCGCGATCAGCAGCGTGTTGCCGAAGTAGTGCAGCATCTCCGACTGCTGGAAGGCGCCTGTGAAGTTGTCGAAGGTGAGTTTGTCGGGCCAGGAGACGTAGCCCTTGGCGCTGGTCTCGGCGTACGGGCGCATCGCCGCGAGCAGGGCCCACAGCAGGGGCGCGAGCCAGGCCAGTGCCGTGACGACGAGGAAGGTGTGCAGCAGGACCCGGGCGGGGCGGATCGGGGTGCGCCGCTTGACCGGTGCGCTCAGGGAGCTCATGCGCGCCGCTCCTTCCGGAAGGTGGCGATCAGGTAGGGGATGATCACCGCGAGCGAGATCACCAGCAGGACGACGGCGATCGCGGAGCCGTATCCGATGCGGCTGGACTCCCCGATGATGTTGTTGGTCACCAGGATCGACAGCAGTTCGGTGCCCTGAGCGCCCTTGTTGAAGACGAAGACCAGGTCGAAGGCGCGCAGCGCCTCGATGATCGTGACGACCAGCACGACGGTGTTGGTGGGACGCAGGGTCGGGAAGACGACGTTCTTGAACGTCTGCCACTCGTTGGCGCCGTCCAGGGCGGAGGCCTCGCGCAGGGCCGGGTCGACGCTCTTCAGGCCGGCCAGGTAGAGGATCATCATGTAGCCGGCGTGCCGCCAGGACGCGGCGATGAGCACGGCCCACAGGTTCAGGTCCGGGTCGCCGATCCAGTCGATGTAGTGGCCGGGCTTGTTGGCGCCGATGATGCTGTTGATCAGGCCGGTGTCGGGGTTGTAGACCAGTTGCCAGACGAACCCGATGACCGCCAGCGACATCACGACCGGCAGGAAGAACGCGGTCTGGTAGACGCGGCTGAAGCGGATCCTCTTGTCCAGCTGCACGGCCAGGAACAGGCCGAAGGGCGTGGGCAGCACGATGAGCACCACGAACCAGATCACGTTGTGCTCGACGGCGGGCCAGAACTGCGGGTTGCTGGTGAACAGCTCCCGGAAGTTCTGCAGTCCGACCCACTGGATGGAGTCGAAGCCGATGCCGTTCCAGGTGGTGAAGGCCAGAGCGATCGAGGCCAGCGCCGTCAGCCACACCAGGGCGACGTGCAGAATCGTGGGCACGCCCGCCATCAGGCCGAGCGTGAGGCGGTCGCGGCGGGTGAGCAGACGCCGGTGGCCGTGGGGCAGGTTGGCGGGCGGCGGCGTGGGGGCGGGCCCCGGGGCCGGCTGGGTGGCCGGCTCCGGAGCCTTCGCGGGGGTGGCGGTCATGTGGGGATCCGAGTCGTCGAGTCTCCGTTTCCGGTGGGCGGTCAGGAGGAGGCGAAGATCGTCTTCTTCTGGCGTTCGATCGACGAGAGGATGCTGTCGACG
The DNA here is from genome assembly GCF_009872555.1 of Streptomyces sp. SID5643. Lineage (NCBI taxonomy): Bacteria > Bacillati > Actinomycetota > Actinomycetes > Kitasatosporales > Streptomycetaceae > Streptomyces > Streptomyces sp. SID5643. The sequence goes on along the minus strand of NZ_WWIC01000031.1, from coordinate 14,525 downwards.
TTCTTGGGGTTGCGGACGAAGTTCTGCAGGGCGGGCTGCATCACCGTGGACGTGAAGTCCGGGCGGGAGTCGCGGTCCATGAACTGGGTGAGGCTCTTCGCGCCGGAGATCATCTCGAAGGACTTCTTCTGCAGTGCGGTGTAGGAGGAGGTGTCCGCCTTGGTGGAGGCGGCCACCACGCTGGAGTCGGCCTTGAGGTAGATCTGCTCGGCCTCGGGGCTGCCCAGGTACTCCAGGAGCTTGGCGGCGCCGTCGCGGTTCTTCGGGGCCTTGGAGAGCATGAAGCCGTCGGTCGGCGCCTCGACGGTGTCCTGCCCGAACTGCGGGTCGATCTCCGGGAAGGCGAAGAAGTCGAGGTCCTCCAGGTCGGCCTTGTTCGTGAACTGCTGGCCGACGAAGGTGCCCAGGAGGTACATGCCGGCCTTCTTGGCCACCAGGGTCTGCGCCGCGTCCTGCCAGGTGCGGCCCACCGCGCCCTCCTGGTGGTAGGGCAGGAGCTCCGTCCAGTGGTCGAAGACCTTGCGCACCTTGGGGTCGGTCCAGGAGGCCTTGCCGGCCATCAGCTCGACGTGGAAGTCGTAGCCGTTGGTGCGGAAGTTGATCTGGTCGAAGGTGCCCATCGCGGGCCAGGCGTCCTTGTCGCCGAAGGCGATCGGCACCAGCCCGTCCTTCTGCATCCGCTTGCACAGGGCGACGAAGTCGTCCCAGGTGGTGGGAACTTCGTAGCCGTGCTGCGCGAAGACGCTCTTGCGGTAGAACACCGCCCACGGGTACGTGTACAGCGGCACGAAGTAGTACTTGCCGTCCTCGCCCTTGCTGAGCTTCTGCATCGCCTCGGGGAAGTTGCCGCCGATCTTCTGCCACACGTCGTCGATCGGCGTGGCCAGCTGCTTCGAGGCGAAGAACTGCATGCGGTAGCCGGCGAACCAGGTGAACACGTCGTCCGGCGTGCCCTGAAGATAGGAGTTGATCTGCTCCTGGAACGTGTTGTGGTCCTTGGTGTTCACGTCGACCTTGATGCCGGACTTCTTCGTGAAGGTGGCGTAGATCTCGGCGTACGCCTTCTTCGGCACGGCGTCGGACGAGTTGGAGCCGAGGCTGACCGTCTTCGGGTCGGCGGACGAACCGCTGCCGCCGCAGGCGCTCAGCAGGGGTATGCCGGCGCCGAGCAGGGCGGCGCCGCCCACGCCGCGCAGGAGGGTGCGGCGGCTGGGAGCGGAGAGGGAGGATCCGGAGGGAGAGAGGTCGTGCATGGACGGCTCCTGAGGGCAGGGTTCGGCCACGAGGGTGTGGCGTGAAATCCAGTCGCAATCGACCAGAAATCAACTTGACCGAACACGGTGGCGCAATAACAGCCGTGTGTCCGGTCATGCGTCAAGAGTCGTTTCCTCCATTTGTCGAAACGTAACCGTCCCGTGAAGGCGGCTCGGCGGAGCGCTCAGTGGGACCGGGAGCGGTGGTACGCGGCCGCGAGCCGGCCGGGGCGGCGCCGCCGCGGCTGCCGGTGCCCTCCGGTCGCCGGTGCGCGGCCGTCCAGCTGGATCCAGATGCGCACCTCCGCGCCGCCGAGCACCGAGGAGCCGATCCGTACGTCCCCGCCGGTGGACTCCGCCAGCCGGCGCACGATGTCCAGGCCGAGCCCGGTCGAGCCGTCGCTCCCGGAGCCGCGGCCCCGCGCCATCGCGGCCTCGGGATCGGGTATGCCGGGGCCCGCGTCGGAGACGAGGACGATCACCGCGTCCTCGCCGTTGTGCACGTCGACGGCGAAGGCGGTGCCCTCCGCGGTGTGCCGGAAGACGTTGCCGAGCAGCGCGTCGAGCGCGGCGGCCAGGTCGGCGCGGGCCACGGGTATGCGCACCGGGCGGTCGGCCCCCGCCACCCGCCACTTGCGGCCCTCGTCCTCGGCGAGCGCCGACCAGAACGCCATCCGCTCCCGGACCACCTCGGCCGCGTCGCACCCGGCGCCCGGACCGGCCGCGGCCGTCTGCGGCTTGGCCTCCCGGGCCGTACGGATGATGGTGTCGACCTCCCGCTCCAGCTGCTCCACCGCGGTGCGGGTCTGGTCGGCGGCCGGTCCCTCGCCGAGCGAGGCGGTGTTGAGCCGCAGCACGGTCAGGGGCGTCCGCAGCCGGTGGGACAGGTCCGCCGCCAGCTCCCGCTCGTTCGCCAGGAGCTGGACGACCTGGTCGGCCATGGAGTTGAACGCGACCGCCGCGAGCCGCAGTTCGGTCGGGCCCTCCTCGGGGACGCGGGCCCCGAGCCGCCCTTCCCCCAGGTCGTGAGCCCCTTCGACCAGGCGCTGCGCGGGCCGGACCATACGGACGCCCAGCCGGTCGGCGACCGCGACCGAGCCGAGGATCAGCGCCACCCCGACCGCGGCGAGCACCGCCCAGGCCGTGCCCACGCCGTTGGTGACCTCGGACTCCGGCACGTACACCTCGACGACCGCGATCTTGCCGGTGCTGAGGGCGACCGGCTGGAGCAGTGTCGAGCCGCCGGCGACGCCGCTGGTGGAGGCGCGGCCGAGCTTCCGCACGGCCGCGATGTCGGCTTCGGCGGCGCGCCGGCGCCCCAGTTCGAGGGCTGCCTGTCCGTCGCCCGCCGGGAGGTGCACGGCCATCCCGGCGTCGGAGCCGGCGGAGGCGACGACCCGCTCCAGCTGGTCGCGGTCGGTGGTGATGGACAGGGCGGGGGCGACGGCCGCGGCCTCCCGCTCGGCGTTGGAGAAGGCGCGGTCGCGGGCCATCTCGCGAATGACGAGGCCGAGCGGCACCGCGAAGGCGACCACGACCATGGTGGTCACCGCCAGCGACACCTTGACCAGCGCCCACCTCATCGCGGAGCCCCCGCCCCCGGTGGTTCGAGCTTCACACCGACGCCCCGGAGGGTGTGCAGATAGCGCGGGCTGGCCGCCGTCTCGCCCAGTTTCCTGCGCAGCCAGGACAGATGGACGTCGATGGTCTGGTCGTCGCCGTAGGACTGCTGCCACACCTCGGCCAGCAGCTCCTTGCGCGGGACGACGACGCCGGGCCTGCGGGCCAGGAAGGCGAGCAGGTCGAACTCACGGCGGGTGAGGTCGAGTCGGGCGCCGTCCAGCTCGGCCCGGCGGCGCAGCGGGTCGACCGTCAGGCCGCCGACCCGGATCACGGGGGACGGCTCCCCTTCCGCGGCGCCGGAGCGGGCGCGGCGCAGCACGGCCGCCATGCGGGCCGAGAGGTGCTCCACCGAGAAGGGCTTGGTCAGGTAGTCGTCCGCCCCGGCGTTCAGCAGCCGGACGATCTCCGTCTCGTCGTCCCGGGCTGTGGCGACGATCACCGGCACGTCGGTGATCCCGCGCAGCATCTTCAGGGCCTCGGACCCGTCGAGATCGGGCAGTCCGAGGTCCAGGATCACCACGTCGAAACGGAGATGGGCGACCTCGCGCAGCGCCTCCAGTGCCGTCCCGACGCTGCGCACGGTGTGCGAGGCGTCGGTCAGGTGCCGGATCAGCGCCGAGCGTACGAACTGGTCGTCCTCGACCACGAGCACACTTGCCATGCGCCGCACCGTACGCCATCTCGAACAGCCGGGTGCGGGCCTGTGGACAACTCCCCGGCTGGGGACAACGGACCACCGCACGGCCCCTTTTGCGGACATCTCGCGGGGCAGGTGTGGTGCGTGAGGCAGTATGGCCCGCGATGCGCAGAGGACTCGTACACGGACTGGCATGGCTGCTCGCCACGGGCGCGGCGGTCACGCTGTCGTGGTGGGGCGTCCACACGGTGATGGCGGGAACGGCCTACGATCCGCCGCGCGCGCTGCCCATCAAGGCCGCCGACGCGGCCACGCGGGAGCCCAGGGCGCCGGCCACGCCGCCGGAGCGGACGCCTCCGCCGAAGCGGCGGGAGCCGAGCACGCCCCCGGCGTCAACGGCCGGGAGCCCGAGCCCCGCTCCGACGGTCTCGCCCTCGCCCAGCACAGCCCCCGCCGCCGCGGGCCGGGTGAAGAGCTATGACACCGACGGCGGCCGGGCGGTCTTCGATCTGGGGAAGACCTCCGCCTCGCTCGTCTCGGCGACGCCCGGGGCGGGCTGGTCGATGCAGGTGTGGAAGACGGAGTCGTGGATCCGCGTGGAGTTCTCCTCGGGTGCGGACCGGGTGTCGGTGTTCTGCACGTGGCACGACGGCCCGCCGCGGGTGGAGATCGGGACCTACTGAGTGCCGAGCGCCGCCGTCGGCGCCCCTCCGGGCCGAGTGCCGTGACCGGTCATCTGAAGACCGACGCCGGTGGCGCCGGCGACGCCACCGCCGCGATGTCCGTGACGGGCGCGGCCCCGCCGGTGAAGTCCGTGAGCGTCCTGCCGTGCTCGACCCGGGCGGGATGCGGGTCGGAGGCGGCGAGGCGGGTCAGTTCTGCTGTCGGCAGGGGGTGGTCGGAGGCGACCAGGACGGCGTTCCCGAAGCGCTTGCCCCGCAGCACCGCCGGGTCCGCGACCAGCGCGAGCCGCTCGAAACGGGCGGCGGCGGTGGCGATCTGGCCGCGCAGGTGCGCGAGCGGCGGCCCGTCGGCGAGGTTCGCGGCGTAGACACCGCCGGGCTTGAGGGCCCTGCGCACGTCGTCCAGGAACTCGGTCGAGGTGAGGTGGGCCGGCGTCCGGGCCCCGCTGAACACGTCGGTGATGACGAGGTCGGCCCAGCCGTCCGGCACCTTGGCGAGACCCTCGCGGGCATCGGTGGAGCGCACCCGTATGCGTGCGTTCGGATCCAGCGGCAGCTCGCGGCGGACCAGTTGGACGAGGGGGCCGTCCCGTTCGACGACCTGCTGGGTGGAGCGGGGCCGGGTCGCGGCGACGTAGCGGGCGAGGGTGAGGGCGCCGCCGCCGAGGTGCACGGCGTGCACGGGCCGGCCGGGCGGGGCCACGAGGTCGATCACGTGCCCGAGGCGGCGCTGGTACTCGAAGGACAGGTACGCCGGGTCGTCCAGGTCGACGTGCGACTGCGGGGCCCCGTCGATCACCAGCGTCCAGGCCCGGGGCCGCTCGCGGTCGGGGATCAGCTCGGCGAGCCCGCCGTCGACGCTCTCGACGACGGCCTCCGCACCGGCCTGTCTGCGCCGGCCGCCCTTGGACTTTCCCATGGCGTCATTATCGGGGTGGCCTGTTAAGCGGGATGTACGCTCCCGCGGCCCGGTGCAGGTCCGCTCCCCCGGCCCGGTGAGTGTCCGCCTCCCGCGCCCTACCCGGGTGCGTGCTCCCCCGGCCCGGTGCCCGGGGCGCCTCAGCGACAGCTGTCGGCCGCCTTGATCATCCGGGCGGCCTCCCCCAGGGCCTCGCGCAGCACCGCGGGGTCGGTCGCGAGGTCGGCCTCGCCGGGCGGCAGCAGCCAGTCCGAGCCCGCCCCGGGGGGTTCGGGCGCCAGGGGCAGTCCGCGGCCGTCGGTCTCCGTGCAGGTGCTCCCCGGCACGTCCCACGCGGCGGCCGTCCCCGGCGGCACCAGGAAGCCGAGGGTGTCGCCGCCGTCGTCGTGCAGCACGGGTCCCACCGCGTCCCCCGGTCCGCGCCGCAGGATGTCGACCGCCTCCAGCCCCTGCCGCGCCGGCACCGTCACCACATCGCAGCCGGCCGCCGGTCTGCCCGGCGACGTACGAGGATCGTTGATCCGGCTGGTCTCCATCCGGCCTCCACCACGAAAAGCCCTGCTTGGACGAGCGGTCGGGAGTCGGGGGCCTCCCGGTCCGCAGAGTTCAACGCGGCGGACCGTCAAGGGCTACGGCGGAAGTCGGCCGCAAAGGATGGCACTTCATGGCAGATCACGGATGAGATATCCGGTTTGTAGCCAAACCCAGCGTGGCGGCTCCATCACAGCAGGTACGTTCTTGCTCGCCGGACACGGGGCAGACCTTGCGGGCATATCGCGACAAGTCGCCCCGCATCCGGCATGGTTCGACGGTTCGCACGGGAGGACCCGGCCATGGCGTCGTCATCGTTGACCTCGTCTCAACCCCACCGGCCGCCACGGCCGAACCTCGTCTTCCGGCGACTGCGCGGACAGCGCTCACCGGCCGAGTTCGCCGCGGCGATCCGCCGGGCCGGGCTCGAGATCGGCGAGCAGGTCAGCTGTGACGCGCGGTACATCGGCCGGGTCGAAGCGGGCGAGATCCGCTGCCCCAACTACGCGTACGAACGGGTGTTCCTGCACATGTTCCCAGGCCGCACGCTCACAGACCTGGGGTTCGCGCCCCGCTCGTCGGTACGCGGACGCCGGGCGCGCGAAACCGATGGCGCGCCCCTGACGCGCACCGCGAACCCGGCGAACGCCACGAGTGAGACCAGCGGCGCGAGCGAGCCGTATGAAACGCAGAACCCGTACGACCCGCACCACCCGCACGACACCTACGAGGAGAGCGACGTGCTACGTCGCGCGTTCATGACCGGCGGAGGCGCCACGGTGGCCGCCGCCTCACTGGGGCCCGTCGGCCTCGCCCTCGACGCCGCGGCGGCGCAGCGCCCCGTGCACCGCGCCGGGGCGAGCGACGCGGGCGCCCTGGAAGAAGCCGTCCGCCGGATCCGGCTGCTGGACGACCGGCACGGGGCCGACGGCCTCTACCGGCGCGCCGCCGCCCCGCTGCGCGCGGCCTACGCCCTGCTGGACGCCGGCACGACCCGGCAGACCACGGCGGACCGGCTCTACTCGGGCGCCGGTGAACTGGCCATCTCCGTGGGCTGGCTGGCCCACGACTCGGGGCGCTTCGACGACGCCCGCTCGCACTACGCGGAGGCCCTCGCGACCGCCCGGATGACCGGTGACGCGGGCCTGGAGGCGCACGCCTTCTGCAACACGGCGTTCCTCGCGCGCGACGCGGGCCGGCCGCGCGAGGCGGTCCGGGCGGCCCAGGCCGCGCAGCGGGTCGCCCGCCCGGTGGGCTCGGCCCGGCTGATGTCGCTGCTCGCGCTGCGCGAGGCGGGCGGCTGGGCGGGGCTCGCCGACCGCGTCGGCTGCGAACAGGCACTGGTCCGGGCGCAGGCCTTCTTCGAGCGGGGCCCCTCGGACGCCGACCCGGAGTGGATGAGCTTCTACGGGGAGGCCGAACTGGAGGGCCTGGAGGCGCAGTGCTGGTCCACACTCGGCGACTGGCCCCGGGCGGCACGGCACGCACGCCGGGCCGCCGCGCTCCAGGATCCGCACTTCACCCGGAACATCGCCCTCTACACGGCGGAGCTGGCGGACGACCTCGCGCGCGGGGGCAGGCCGGACGAGGCCGCGGTGGCGGGGATGCGGGTGCTGGATCTGCTGGAGGAGGTCCAGTCGTCCCGGGTGCAGACGATGCTGGCGGCGACGGCGCGCGTGCTGCTGCCGCACCGCAGGGCCTCCGGGGTGTCGGCCTTCCTGGAGAGGCACGCCTCGTCGCCGCGCACGACCTGAGGGGCTGTTGCGAACGTCACACCTGCCGGGCGACGCCCGGCACGCCCTGGGCGAGGTGCCCCAGGTCGTTCCAGCTCTCGATGGCCGGCTCGCCGTAGGCCCAGCCCAGCACCGACAGGGACGTGGGGTTCAGCCGGATCCGGGCCGCGAAGTCGATCGGGAGGCCCAGCCACCGCGCCCCGATGGAGCGCAGGATGTGCCCGTGGGCGAAGACCAGGACGTCGCGGTCCTCGGAGCGGGCCCAGGAGACCACTTCGTCGGCCCGGGCCGTGACCTCGGCGAGCGACTCCCCGCCCGGCACCCCGTCGCGCCAGATCAGCCAGCCGGGCCGGACGGCCTGGATGTCCGCGGGGGTCATGCCCTCGTACGCCCCGTAGTCCCACTCCAGCAAGGCGTCCCAGGTGCGCGCGCGGTCGCCGAAGCCGGCCAGTTCGCAGGTCTCACGCGCGCGTGCCAGCGGGCTGGTGCGGATCTCGACGCCGGCCAGGCCGTCGTACGGCGCCCGGTGCAGGCGCTCGCCCAGCCGCTCGGCGCCGCGCCGGCCCTCCTCCAGGAGCGGCACGTCCGTCCTGCCCGTGTGCTTGCCGGACAGGGACCACTCGGTCTGTCCGTGGCGGGCCAGCAGGATGCGCGCGGGCATGGGGCACCTTTCCGGAAGAACAACGCGAGAAGAACGACGCACGGGGAACTCCTCCATCATCGCGCACGCCCCCCGCGGGCAACCCGGGGGGCGATCTCTGCGTCTTTGAGGGCCCAAGGCGCCCCCCGGGGCGCGGGTCCACACCGTAAAGTGGCACGGCCGACCGGGCTAACGCGTGATGACGAAGGGGGAGGACGATCGGATGCAGCACACCGAGACACCGGGCACCGAGGCGGCCCCCGCGCCCAGGCTGCGCTGGTGGACCGAGCTGCCGCTGATCCTTCTGGTGTACGGGTTCTACTCGGCCGGCCGGCTCCTCGCCCGCGGCGACGTCTCCGGCGCCGTCGACCACGGTCTGACGATCCTGCGCTTCGAGAAGGCGCTGTACCTCAACTTCGAGCACCCCCTCAACCGCCTCTTCACGCGCGAGGCCTGGATAGGCATACCCGCCGACTTCTGGTACGCGTCACTGCACTACCTGGTCACACCGGTGGTCCTGGTGTGGCTCTTCCGCTCCCGCACCGTGCGCTACCGCGCTGCGCGCACCTGGCTCATGACGTCCACCCTCATCGGCCTGATCGGCTTCACCCTGCTGCCGACCTGCCCGCCCCGGCTCCTCGACGCGAGCCACGGCTTCGTGGACACGATGGCGCAGTACAGCTCGTACGGCTGGTGGGGCGGCGCCGCGAGCGCGCCGCGCGGCATGGGGGACATGACCAACCAGTACGCGGCCATGCCGAGTCTGCACGTGGGCTGGGCCCTGTGGTGCGGGGTGATGCTGTGGCGCTTCGGCGGTACGCGCCTGACGAAGACGGCTGCCGTCGCCTACCCCCTGATCACGACGATCGTCGTGATGGGCACCGCCAACCACTACTTCCTCGACGCGGTCGCTGGCGCGGCCGTCATGGGCGTCGGACTGCTGCTGGCCCCCGCCGTGATGCGCACGTCGGACCGGGTCAAGGCACGGTTCGTGCCGCGCGTCGCACCGGTCACGGCGGACTCTTCCGCCGCAGGTTCCTCGATTGTCAGTGCTGGATGCCAGACTTCCGCGGGTGAGCGAATTCCACGGCAGCGCGAGTCGCGGCACGGAGCGGGAGCCGAGCCGGGTGCCTCCCCCAAGGACGCGGGGGACGGCGCTCCGGCAGCAGCTCGCTGAGCTGCGCGGCCCCGACGTACCCGCGAAGGCACTGGACGCGCGCGCCCTGGCGGCGCTGGCCGCCAACCCCGGTTGTGCGCGGCGCGCGATCCTCGACGGCGCCGGGGTGAACAAGACGGCCCTGGCGAGCGCGCTGGGTTCGCCGGCGGCGTTCGGGCAGTCGCAGTTCGCGCTCACCCGGGGCAACGCCTTCGAGGCGAAGGTCAAGGCCGACGGCGGCGCGGAGCTGCTGCGGCTGGTGCACGAGAAGCTCGACCGGTCCGCCGAACCGCCCTCCGGCGCGCGTGTGCCCGACCTGACGGCGTCCGGCCCGCAGGGGCGCACGGCCCGTACGGAGCTGGAGCTGCGGGAGGCCACCGCGCATCCGGGCGCGTGGACGCTGCTCGACCATCCGATGCTCGCGCTGGACGTCGCGGGCTCCCCCGCGTTCCTGGAGCCGGACGCGGTGGTGGTCCATCCGGACGGCGGCTGGACGGTCGTCGAGATCAAGTCCTTCCCCCTGCTGGACGGGTCGGCGGATCCGGCGAAGGTCGGGGCGGCGGCCCGGCAGGCGGCGGTGTACGTGCTGGCCCTGGAGGAGGTCGCGGCCCGTCTCGCCCCGGAAGGGTCCCCGGCCCCGCGGGTGCGGCACCGGGTCCTGCTGGTGTGCCCCCGGGACTTCTCCAACCTGCCGGCCGCGTCCGCCGTCGACATCCGCAAGCAGCGGGCGGTCACGGCCCGTCAGCTGGCCCGGCTGACCCGCATCGAGGAGATCGCCGACGCGCTTCCCGAGGGCACCTGCTTCTCGCCGGAGCTGCCCGTCGAGGAGCTGACGGCGGCCGTGGAGTCGGTCCCGGCGACGTACGCGCCCGAGTGCCTGTCCGCGTGCGAACTGGCCTTCCACTGCCGGGCCCGCTCCCGCGAGGAGGGCGCGGTGACCACGCTCGGGCGTCCGGTCCGGGCGGAGCTGGGCGGTCTGACGACCGTGGAGGAGGTCCTGGCGGCCGCGCGCGGCGAGGCGGGCGACCCCGGCGACCCGGCCGTGGCGGCCCTGCGGCGGGCGGCCGCCCTGCGCGCCGAGGCACTGGAGGCGGCGTGTCGCTGATCTCCACCCTGGCCCGCCTCGAAGCCGTCAGCACGGGCCGCGCCCAGCCCGCCGCCACCGTCCGGCACCGTCATCTCGGCGAGCGCCCGCTGGTGATGGTGCCGCTGATCACCGCCGGCGAGGCGGGCGCTCCGCTCGGCGCGCTGGTCGGCACCGACCGGGACGCGCCGCGTCTGCTGGCCGTCCCGCAGCCCCGCGACCGCGACCTGAGGTTCGCGTTCCTGGCCGACCTGGCCGACGTCGTGCTGCCGTACGTCGACTCCTACGCCGAGGCGGTGGAGGCCGCCGAGCGCACCGAGACCGACCCGGAGACCGGCAAGCGCGTCAAGGTCGAGGTCGATCTGTGTGCGGACGCGCCGCAGCTGATCGTGCCGAGCCGCGCGGGCATCGACCTGGTGCGGCTGCTCGGGCGCTCGATGCGGTTCCGGCGTACGGCGGAGCAGGATCCGGAGGCTCCCTACCCGGCGCCGCCCCGGGTGCCGCTGCTCGGGCGGTGGCTGACGCACTTCGGGGAGCGGGCCCGGGTGCCCGGCTCCTCGCTGCTGCTGGCGATGACCGACCTGCTGGGCCGGCACTGGGTGACCGGGCAGTCCACCCTGGAGGACCAGCACCTGGGGGCCCTGCTGGCCTGGATCGACCCGCCGGAGGGCGTCACCGGCGCCGAGGCCGCGCTGCGGGCCGAGCTGGAGCGGGACGAGCGGGGCCAGCTGACGTGCCCGCCGGCCGGCCCGGCCACCGACCCGGCGTTCGACAACAAGCTGCTCGCCCCGGCCATCGAGCGCTACGACCGGGCCCGCACCGCCCTCGCCGCCGCGGAGGACGGCCTGGAGGCGGACGACCGGCTCGGGGCGCTGACCGCCGCCGAGCGGGAGATGCGCGACCTGGTGCTCAGCAGCACCCGGCCCACCTGGGACGCGGTCTGGCGGGGCCTGGACCTGCTGCGGGAGCTGCCCGAGGGGGCGCGGGTCGAGGAGCGGTGGACCCGCGACCGCTGGTCGTTCACCGGTCACCGCGACCGGGTGCTGGCCGGGGAGCCCCCGCAGCCGCGCCGCGACGACGCGGTCACGGCGGCGAACAAGCTCGCCACGCGCGAGCGCGAGCAGGCCCGGCTGGAGGCGCAGGAGGCCCTCGACGACCCGCTGGTGATGGCGGGCCGGCGACTGTCCGGGGAGGCGTTCGCGGGTGAGGTCACGGATGTCGTGATGGCGTACAGCGACGGCAAGCGGCCGAGCCCCCGCCCCCTGGTCACGGTGCGCACGGACGACCGGCCGCAGCTCGGCGTGCGGACGAAGGTCTACCGGTCGCTGGGCGGGAAGCCGCAGTCGGCGGAGTTCGTGGCGGACGAGGAGGGCGGCGCGTACGTAGTGCTGCGGATCCTCGACAAGATGGGCCGGAGCAAGGAGCCGGAGCCGGGTTCGGTGCCGGAGAAGGGCGAGCGGGTCTGCTTCACGCTCTTCGAGCACGAGCAGCGGGGCGGCGCGAAGCTGCCGGACCCGGAGGAGACGCCGTGGACGCACGGTGGGCCGCCCGGTGAGGCGGTCCTGGAGGCAGCCGACCCGGTGACCGAGGAGGATGTGCTGTGACCACGGTGTTCGACCCCTCGGCCGCTGCGGGGCAGGCCACCGACGCGATCCTGCGCGACACCCTGCACGGCACCGCGCGCGGGGTCGTGGTGGACTCCCCGCCGGGCGCGGGCAAGTCCACGCTGGTGGTCCGCGCGGCGCTGGAACTGGCGGAGGCGGGCCACCCGTTGATGGTGGTCGCGCAGACCAACGCGCAGGTCGACGATCTGGTCCTGCGGCTCGCCGAGAAGAACCCGGAGCTGCCGGTGGGCCGGCTGCACAGCAGCGACTCCGACCCGTACGACAAGGCGCTCGACGGCCTGGAGAACGTACGCAAGTCGGCCAAGGCCGCCGACCTCGCCGGGCTGGCGGTGGTGATCTCGACCGCGGCGAAGTGGGCGCACGTCAAGGTCGACGAGCCGTGGCGGCACGCGATCGTCGACGAGGCGTACCAGATGCGGTCCGACTCGCTGCTCGCGGTGGCCGGGCTGTTCGAGCGGGCGCTGTTCGTGGGCGACCCGGGGCAGCTGGATCCGTTCGCGATCGTGGGCAGCGAGCAGTGGGCGGGTCTGGCGTACGACCCGTCGGCCTCGGCGGTGACGACCCTGCTCGCGCACAACCCGGACCTGCCGCAGCACCGGCTGCCGGTCTCCTGGCGGCTTCCGGCCTCGGCCGCGCCCCTGGTCTCGGACGCGTTCTACCCCTACACCCCGTTCCGCAGCGGCACCGGCCCCGGCGACCGGACCCTGGCCTTCGGCGTGCCGTCGGACGGCTCGGGCCCCGACCGGGTGATCGACGAAGCGGCCGCGTCGGGCTGGGGCCTGCTGGAGCTGCCCGCCCGGCACACACCGCGTACGGACCCGGAGGCGGTCGGGGCGGTGGCGACGGTGGTGCGCCGCCTGATGGACCGCGGCGGCGCGGCGACCTCCGAACGCTCACCGGACCCCTCGCCCCTGACGGCGGACCGGATCGCCGTGGGCACGGCCCACCGGGACCAGGCAGCCGCGGTCCGCACCGCCCTGGCCGGCCTCGGTGTCACCGACGTGGTCGTGGACACGGCGAACCGGCTGCAAGGACGGGAGTACGACGTCACGGTGGTTCTCCACCCCCTCTCCGGCCGCCCGGACGCCACGGCCTTCCACCTGGAGACGGGCCGCCTGTGCGTCCTGGCCTCCCGCCACCGGCACGCCTGCATCGTGGTCTGCCGAGCGGGGGTGACCGACCTGCTGGACGACTATCCGTCGACGGAGCCGGTGCAACTGGGGACGGTGGTGAAGTTCCCGGACGGCTGGGAGGCGAACCACGCGGTGCTCGCGCACCTGGCGGAGCACCGGGTGGGGTGGCGGCCGTGATCTGGCCGGAACAGGGCGTGTCCGGGAGGCCCTGACGAACACCGGGTGGTGGGGCGGCCGTACCCACTACCGCGATGCCCACTTGCGCGCCCGCGAGACAATGGACGGTGGCCCACTCCACCTGGGAGCCCCCGCCCGCGGGGGAGGGCCAGCGCGACGTACGAGGAGGAGAAGACATGGCGGAGCCCACGCCGCGTCGGAACGAACCGCGGCTACGCCCCGCGCCCCTGCTCTTCGAGCCCGCGGAGGCGGCCTCCGACCCTGAGCACTTCTTCGACCTCGAGTCGATCGACGACCCCCGGGCCCTGCTGGCCCGGGCGACGGAGCTGACGCTGGCGTTCCGGGCCGCGGCGGACCGGGCGGTGGAGTTCCAGGCGATGGCCGCGGCACAGCTGGCCGACCCGCGGAGGTTCGACCGGCTGACGACGGCGGACATCGCCGAGCGGGCCGAGTGGACCGAGGACTACGCCAAGAAGATGGTCGAGTTCGGGCGGGACCTGATGCGGGGCGACGCAGAGGGCCGGAGGCCCGGCGAGACCGCGTAGAACAAGCCCTTCCCGATCACCTGGCATATGCCAGGCGGGCAAGATACTCCCTCCCACCCCCTCCTGTCCCGATTTCCCGCAACCCTCGGGAACCGGACGCTCACGGCGGGTAGACCTTGGTGCCATGAGCAGCACATGGAACGCCTCCGATGTCACCCCGGACGGGGCCGCCTGGCTCGCCTCGGCAGGAACGTATCCGCGAAGCACGCTCGCCCTCTGGGAGGAGCGGCCGGACGCACCGGTCGTGCTGCCCTGCGGGGCGGTCTTCGACGTGGTCAGCGCGCCCTCGATGTTCGGCAGGCGGATGCTCGACCGGCTGTGGGACGACGGCCCGGGCTCGGGCCCGGTCGCGGAGTTCCGGGGACGGATCCTGCTGTTCACCGCCCCGGGGACGGCCCAGCGGCTCCCCGCCCTCCTGGAGTGGGAGGAGTGGGGCGCGCGGGACGGCCGGGAGACCAACCGCACGGACGCGGTGCCGCCGCTGCTCTGCCACGGCACCGGCGACGCCGTGACCGTCCCGGCGCCGTCGGAGGGCACCTCCCCCGCCCGCCGCTCCGCGTCCCGCTGGCTCGTCGCCCCCGACACCCGTCAGCCCTGGCTCCCCGGCCCCGAGGTACTGCTCTGGGCGGCCGTCCGGGCGGCCCGCTCAGCGGTGCGGATTTCGATTTTTCCTCCCGCCGACCAGGATGCTAAGGTCTACGACGTCAGCAGGCGCCGCTAGCTCAGTTGGTTAGAGCAGCTGACTCTTAATCAGCGGGTCCGGGGTTCGAGTCCCTGGCGGCGCAC
>NZ_WWIC01000289.1:0-4268 GCF_009872555.1 Streptomyces sp. SID5643 | reverse complement strand
CGGCCGGCGGACGCGGACCCGGCGGCGTACACCGCGGAGGCGCAGCTCGCGGCGGGCGCGGCGGACGCGGTCGTGCGGCCGGAGGAGCTGCGGGAGACGCTCGGGCGGTGGCTGCGGCTGCTGACCTGCCCGTCGACGACGCCCGCGCCGCCGCCCGGAGCGCTCGGCGAGTGCGCGGTCCTGCCCGCCACCGGCTGGGACGCCGTCCGCCGCGCCCGTTCCCCGCAACGGCCGCGTGCGACGGCCTACTTGGACGCCTACTTCACGGACCGGGCCGCGATCAGCGGCGACCGCTGCGGCGGCACCGACCCGCACGGCATGCTGTGCGGCTTCGGCACGCACGAGGGCCGGACGGTCGCCTACGCCGCGCAGACCGGGACGGCCACGCGCCCCGCCGGGTACCGCACCGCCGCCCGGCTGATCCGCCTCGCGGACCGGCTCGGCATCCCGGTGCTGACCCTGGTGGACACCCCGGGTGCGGCCAACGACGCGGAGGCGGAACGGCAGGGCGCGGGCGCGGCGATCGCCGACCTGTTCGCCGCGGTCGCGGGCGCCCGCACCCCGGTGACGACGCTGGTGATCGGCGAGGGCGGCTCCGGCGGCGCACTGGCTCTCGCCGCGCCGGGCAACACCTGGGCCACTCCCGACAGTTACTTCTCGGTGATCGCCCCGGAACTGGCGGCGGCCATCCTCAAACGGCCCCCGCGCGAGGTGGAGGCGACGGCGGACCAACTCCGCATCCGGCCACAGGACCTGGTGGAGCTGGGGGTGATCCGGGGGACCGTCGGTGGATGAGTTCCGTGGATGCCCGCTGCGTCATCGAGCACCTTCCGTCACAATGGGCCTGCCCAGCGCAATCGAACGACGGGGGTGTCGTGGACGGTTTGGTCGAGTTCAGAACCGGTGACGGGGCCGTGGTCGCGGTCGAGGCGGTGGAGGAGCGGTCCGGCTCCCGGCTGGTCTCCCGCGGCGACGGCACGGTCCAGGCGACCCGCACCTTCGAGGGCGCCCTGGACGGTGTGCGGGCGGCGGCCGAGTCCGCGCTGCGTGTCTTCCGGGACGGCTCGCTGAGGCCCGACGGCGTGGAGATCGAGTTCGGGGTGAAACTGGCCGCCGAGACGGGCGCGTTCATCGCCAAGGGCACCGCCGAGGGCCATCTCGTGGTCAGGCTGACCTGGTCCCCGCAGACCCCCGGGGCGAGCTCCGCCTCATGAACAGCGCCGAGTGGCACGCCCGGATCGAGTTACGGGGCCGGGTGACCGGGGCGGGTTTCCTCGTCACCCCGAGCACGGTGCTGACGTGTGCTCATGTCGTGGGCGACGGCGAGGACCTGGCGGTGACCTTCACCGAGCGGCCCGGCACTCCGGCCCTGCCCGCCCGGGTCGTCGCGCACGGCGGCTGGGCCGGTGGTGCCACCGACCCCGGTGACCTGGCCGTGCTGGAGCTCGACCGGGAGGTGCCCCTCGCCCCGGCCGCGCTGGCCCCGGCCGACGCGGCGCACGGCACGGCGGACCGCAAGCTCGTCGTCTACGGCTTCCCGCGCGGCTTCGACGAGGGCACCCTCACCGAATGCCGCGTCACGGCAGCGCAGTTGATCAGACGGGAGTGGCTCCAGCTGGAGGCCTGGCACCAGGGCGGCCAGCCCCTGGCCCCCGGCTTCAGCGGGGCCGCCGTCACGCTGGCCGACACCGGCGAGGTCGTCGGCATGGTCACGGCGGACGCCGGCAGCGGCGAGGTGCGCACCGGCCGGATGATGCCCACCCAGGTCATGGCCCGCTACTGGCCGGGCCTGCAGAGCCTGGTCCCGACCTCCGGCCACGCCACCGCCGACCGGGCCCGGCTGCGTGCCCTGGTCGAGAGGGCGGCCCGCGCGGGCGTCGACTGTGACCCGGTGCGGCTGTACACGGCGGCGGCCGACCCGTTCGACCCTCCGCCGCCCGAGGAGGGGTTCGACTCGCTGTGGTCGGCGGCCCTGTTCGTGCTGTGCGAACTCGACGGCCCGGGCGCCGCCCGCACCGTCGCCCGGTTCGCCGACCGGCTCCGGGACCTGCTGCACGCCCCGGCCGCGGAGCCGTCGGCCCCGGACTGGTCGCCGATCCTCGTCGAGCTCGGGCACAGCGGAGCGGGCGACGGCCTGGTCCGGGTCGAGGTGTCCGCGTACAGCGAGGGGCGGCGCCACCCGGTCGACTCCGGCACGGTCGAGCGGCACCGGCTGCACGCGTACGTGCAGGAGGGGATCGAGGCGGCCTTCCGTTATCTGACGCCCGGCGCGGACGAGCTGGTCGCGTTCGCGCTGCCCCGGGACTGGCTGGACTGGCCGGTCGACCGCTGGGAGAGCGCCCCGGACGACGACACACCGCTCGGCTGTGTCTACCCCTTGGTCGTCACCGACCACGCCCGCCGCAAGGCCAGCACCCGGCACGTGCTGACCCGGACGTGGAAGCGCCTCGACTCGTGGCCGGGCGCGCGGATGCACCGGGTGGAGTGCGGCGTGCCGGAGGAGCCCGGGCGGCTGCGGTTGCGGCTGCGGCAGCGCGACGCCTGCCTCGCCGGGTTCGGCACCGCCCCGGCCGCCGCCCGCACCCGGCCCCACTTCGACACCTCGCTCACCGCACCGGCTCCGGTGATCGTGTGGTCGCGGGACGGCTGCGACTCCGGGCAGGACGAGTGCGCCGGAGCGGACGGCTGCACCGGCAAGGCGTTCCTCGACGCGCTCGACGCCCACGTCATGGCCGTACCGCCCGCCGAACTCCCGCGCCAGGTCCTCGCCCTGCGCGAGGAGGCGCACGCGGAGGAGGACCACTGGGCCCGCGGCATCCAGCTGCTCTGGGACGACCCGCGGGTCTTCGCCGACCCGCACGCCGTCGCCGCCGCGCACGCGAGGTCGCCGGTGGCCTGACCCGCCCGCACGCGACGCGCCTGAGAGACACCCGCACGAAAACGGAGAGCGAGACCACTCCCCATGCCGCACTGGTCCGTCTACACCGGCCGCAACGAGCCGCACGACGGCATCGACGACCTGCCCGCCCCACCGCCCTGGCGTGCCTTCGACGGCGGGCCCGCCCTGCCGCCGCCGCACGACGGCGACGACGCGGCGGCCGTCTCCCCCGACCGTGTGCACCGGGCCAAGTCGTACGTCGCCGGCGAGGAGAGCGTCCGGCTCGTCAACGCCGCGCTCTGCCTGCGCCGCCCTCTGCTCGTCACCGGCCCGCCCGGCACCGGCAAGTCGTCCCTCGCCTACGCCGTGGCGCGCGAGCTGCGGCTCGGCCCGGTGCTGCGCTGGAACATCACCAGCCGCAGCTCGCTGGCGGACGGCCTCTACCAGTACGACCCGCTGTCGCGGCTGTACGCGGCCCGGGAGGCGCGGGAGGAACGGGGCGGTGTCGAGGACCACCTGCGTCTCGGCCCGCTCGGCACGGCCCTGCTCCCCTACGACCGGCCCCGTGCCCTGCTCGTCGACGAGATCGACAAGAGCGACCTGGACCTGCCGAACGACCTGCTGAACGTCCTGGAGGAGGGCCAGTACGAGATCCCCGAACTGGTGCGTGCCGCCCGGCACTCCGGCGACGGCGCGGCCGAGGTGCTCGCCGACGGCACGGACACACCGGTGACCGTCCACCGCGGCCGGGTCCGCTGCCGGGCCTTTCCGTTCGTCGTGCTGACCAGCAACGGGGAGCGCGAGTTCCCGCCCGCCTTCCTGCGCCGCTGTGTCCGGCTGAAGCTGCGCCGCCCCGGCCGGGACCAGCTCACCCACATCGTCCGGGCCCATCTGGACACGCCGGACGGGGACGCGGACCGTCTGATCACCCGCTTCCTGGAACGGGCCTCCGGCGGCGAACTGGCCACCGACCAGCTGCTGAACGCCCTCTACCTCACGGGAGTGGCGGGCCTGGACGCCGAGTCCCGCGACGACCTCGCCGAGCAGCTGATGCCGTACCTCAGCGCGGCGGCCGACGGCGATGGCTTCTGACGGCGGACCCGGGCCGTCCCCGGTCGCCCGGCTACAGGCGGCCCTGTCGGCGGCGGGCGCCGCACCGACCCCCCGGGAGATCGCCGAACTGCTGTGGCTGGCAGGGAAGTTGGACGCGTCGGCCGGCGAGCCCGAGACCGGCCGGCCGGACGCTCCCGAGATTCCCGTCACGGGGGGTACGGCTCCCGGCCAGCAGGAGCCGGCCCCCGCCGCCCCCGAGCCACCGCAGGCCGCCGAGCCCTCCGTCCCGGCCGGCCCGGGCCGCGTCCCGCTCCGCCTCCCCGCGCCGCGCTCCCCG
>NZ_WWIC01000288.1:0-6828 GCF_009872555.1 Streptomyces sp. SID5643 | reverse complement strand
CCTCGGCAGGCACCACCCTGGTCGGCTCCGGGGGCGCCGAGCTCTCCGGCTCGGGTGTCCCAGGCCGCGCAGCCCCCCGCGACTCGGGCGGACGCGTGTCGGGCCGCCGGGTGGCCCCGACCGGGCCCTCGGGCGGCACCGCCCGGGCGGGGGGACGCGCGGGCGCTGCCGCCGGGCGGGACCCCGGTCCGGCCGCCGGCGTCTCGTCCGTCGCGTAGGTGGTCATCCGGGCGCCGTCGGCGTACACCCAGTGCCCATGGGCGGAGTCGTAGAGCCACACGGACTCGCCGTCGACGACGACGCCGATCCGCATGCCATGGGTGCGGGCGCGGAACGACTCCCGGTCGAGGCCACCCGCGAGGTCCTCCACCGCGGCGCGGTAGCGCGCCAGCGCTTCCTGCGCCCGGCCCAGCAGCGGCCGCGGATCGGCGGCCCGGGTGAGTGGCCCGTCCGCCGCGGGCGGATCCTGCGGAACGGCGACGAGGCGGCGTCCGTCCACCCAGGCCGACCAGCCGTTGAAGCACAGCACGTGCCCCCAGTCACCCTGCCGCTCCAAGAGCTGCACCGGCAGCAGGGGGTCCAGGTCCACCGTGGGCCGGGACGGGTCGGGGACCTCCCAGGCGGGCATCCCGTGCTGCGGGACGACGTGCGTGGGCCGGAATCCGGGAGTCGTCACGGGCGCCCCCTACTTCCGCATCACGGCCGGCTCGTGCCGGCGCAGCAGTCGGGACACGAGGAAGCCGAAGAGCACCGACAGCACGACCAGCATCCCGACGTCCAGCAGCCACGTGCCCGCGGAGTGCTCGAAGAGGGGGTCCTTCGTCAGATCGTCGGGCACGATCCGGGCCAGCCCGACGGTCCCGGCCATCGCGGCCAGCGCCCAGCGCGCCGGCACCAGCCAGCCGAGCTGCTCCAGCCCGGGTGTGTCGGCCAGCTTCAGCAGGGCCCCGCAGAAGACGACCTGCACGATGGCGATGAGCACCAGCAGCGGCATCGTCACCTCTTCCTTGCGCACCAGCGCTGAGACGAGGAGGCCGAGCATCATCGCGGTGAACGCCAGCAGGGCCACGGCGACCGTGATCTCCACCAGGGGCGGCATCAGCACCCCTTTCCCGCCGGGTGCGTTCAGGTCGACGCCGAGCAGGGCGACCAGGGTCAGCACCACCGCCTGGAGGACGGTGATGACCCCCAGGACGATGACCTTGGACATCAGGTACGCCGATCTGGACAGGCCCACCGCACGTTCCCGCTGGTAGATCACGCGTTCCTTCACGAGTTCGCGCACCGCGTTGGCGGCCCCGGTGAGCACGGCACCCACGCACAGGATGAGCAGCGCGTTCATCGCCGTGTCCTGTGTCAGCTTGCCGCCCGCCAGGGCGCGGGCCATGGCGCCCATGACGAACGGCAGCGCGATCATGATGATCAGGAAGGTGCGGTCGGCGCTCAGCGCGGCCGCGTACCGGCGTACCAGCGTGCCGAGTTGGGCGCCGCGGCTGCGCGGCCGGGGCGGGGCCGTGATGACGACGGGCTCGGACCGCGGCTGCCGGGGCTGCGCGGAGGCGTCGGCCACGTACCGGCCGTGGAAGGGCGAGGTGAGGTACTCCCCCGCCCAGTCCCGGCCGGTGTCCCGGTCGAACGCCTCGAAGGCCTCCGGCCACTCCTCGAAGCCGAAGAAGGCCAGGGCGTCCTCGGGCGGCCCGTAGTAGGCGATCTTCCCGCCGGGTGCGAGGACCAGGAGCCGGTCGCACACGTCGAGACTGAGCACGCTGTGGGTGACGACGATGACGGTGCGGCTGTCGTCGGCGAGGCCGCGCAGCATGTGCATCACCGAGCGGTCCATGCCGGGGTCGAGGCCGGAGGTCGGCTCGTCGAGGAACAGCAGCGACGGCTTCGTCAGCAGTTCCAGGGCCACGCTGACGCGCTTGCGCTGGCCGCCGGAGAGGCTGTGCACGGGCTGGTCCGCGCGCTGCTCCAAGCCCAGTTCGCGGATGACCTCGTCGACCCGGGCGCGCCGCTCGGCCTTGGCGGTGTCCTGCGGGAAGCGCAGTTCGGCGGCGTAGGAGAGGGCTTTGCGGACGGTCAGCTGCGCGTGCAGGATGTCGTCCTGCGGGACCAGGCCGATGCGCTGGCGCAGCTCGGCGTAGTCGCGGTAGAGGTCGCGGCCGTCGTAGAGGACGGTGCCGTGGCCCGCGGGCCGCTGGCCGGTGAGGGCGTTGAGGAGCGTGGACTTGCCGGCGCCGCTCGGGCCGACGACGGCGAGCAGGCACTTCTCCCCCACCGGGAACGACACGTGGTCCAGCAGCGTTTTGCGGCCGCGGTCGACGCTGACGGCGAGGTCCTGCACGTCGAGGGAGACCTCGCCGGTGTCGACGTACTCCTGGAGCTGGTCGCCGACGAGGCAGAACGCCGAGTGGCCGATGCCGACGATGTCGCCCTGGCCGACCGGGGCGCTGGTGACGGAGCTGCCGTTGAGGTAGGTGCCGTTGTGGCTGCCCAGGTCGGTGATCTCGTAGGTGCCGTCGGCCAGGGCGCGCAGTTCGGCGTGCCGGCGGGAGACGACGAGGTCGTCGATGACCAGGTCGTTGTCGGGGGCGCGGCCGATGCGGACCGTGCGGGTGGGCAGCGGGCGTACGGTCGTGGGCCGGCGGTAGGTGCCCGTGTGGGACGGCATGGAGACGGCGGAGGGGCGTTCCGGGGCGCGGCGGGCGGGGGCGGGGCGGCCCGTCAGGGTCATGCGCGGTCCGTCGGCCGGATTGCCGAAGCGGATGACGGTGCCGGGCCCGACGTCCCACTCGTGGATGCGCCGGCCGTCGGCGTAGGTGCCGTTGGTGCTGTCCTCGTCCTCGATGGTCCAGTGATCGTCCTCGGGCTTCAGCACCGCGTGGTGCCAGGAGACCCGGTCGTCGTCGATGACGATGTCGCACATCGGGTCGCGCCCCACGTGGTAGTCACGGCCCGGGATCATCACGGTGCTGCCCGTCTCCGTCTCCAGGACGAGCTCTGGTGCTACCGAGGGTTGCGCCATGGTCAAGATTCTACCGATTTGCCCTGTTGTGCGCCTGGGCGAGCGGGGCTGCGGCAGGTCAGCCGACGGAGATGCCGACGAAGGGTGCCGTGCGCTGCATCCGCAGGGCGTCCACGGACTCGGCGAGCAGTTCGTACTCGGTGGTGTCGTCGCTGGTGGCGATGCGCACCAGCCGTCCGGCCGCCAACTCCTCGGCGACCCGCTCCTGCTGGGCCGGATCGGCGCACCAGGCGCGCAGCAGCCCGGGCACGTCGGGCACGGTGTGGGCGACCGGCACGAGCGCGCCCGGCGGTAAGTGCTCGGCGTCGGGCCGGGGGTCGAGGCGCTGGGCGATCCAGGAGGCGCGGTCGCGCAGCCACCACAGGGCGAGGGCGAGGGTGGGCGCACGGTAGGTACCGAGAGGCACTCCGATCCGGCGGCCGTCGCAGACTCCGTACGCCGTGACGTGGCACAGAAACTCGTCGTGCACGTGACCCTCCCCCGTCGCCCCGCCCGTCTGCCTCGCCCGGCCTCACTTCTCCCGCGGCTCGCGTGCTGTGCGTGAGGGCGCCGTCGCTCGATGTGAAAAGCGCTCTCGCAGGTCAGTATGTTCACTACTGAATCACTGTCACCACGACTTTCCGGCCACTCTCCTGGCATATTCACCCCCTGGGTTGGCCGAAATCCGGCGAGCCGTCGTACCGGCCCATGACCCTGGAGGCAACCGACGCGCGCGGCGGGCGCGGGCAGGGTGGTCGTACCGGGTTCGGAGCGACCGGGATCCGGGACCTGACCAGCAGGGACGACCTTCAGGAGGCTGATCGTCCATGTCCACGACCGCCCACCGCTACGAGGACGCCGTCGCCCGCTACTTCGCGGCATGGAACGCCGAGAACCCGGCGGCGCGCGCCAAGGCGGTCGCCGTCGCCCGGACCGAGGAGGGCGGCTACACCGACCCCCTGGCCGACGTCAGCGGCCACGAGGGGATCGCCGCGGTGATCGCTGCGGCCCGCGAGCAGTTCCCGGGGTTCGCGTTCCGGCTCACCGGTGGTGTCGACGGCCATCACGACACCGCGTGCTTCTCCTGGGAGCCGGTGAGCGCGGCCGACGGCTCGGCGCCGGTCGCCGGGTCGGATGTGATCATCCTCGACGCGCAGGGCCGGATCAAGGCCGTGCTCGGATTCCTGGACCGGGTGCCCGCCGGGGCGTGAAGCGGACGCTCCCGATGAGTTTCCCGGTGGCCGGCGGTCTGATGGGAGGAAGAGGCCGCCGAGCACCGGAGGACGTCATGGCCACCACGGGAGTCCTGGACGCGGAGTTCACCGCCGTCCTGCGCAAAAGCCCCGCGCAGGGCGGCTGGACCTATCTGGTCTGGCCCCGGTCCGTCGAGTTCTTCGGCACCCGGGGCCTGGTCAGGGTCCGCGGGACGATCGACGGGCATCCGTTCCGCAGTTCGTTCATGGCGCTGGGGGACGGCACGCACAAGCTGCCCGTGAAGGCCGACGTCCGCAGGGTCATCGGCAAGGAAGAGGGTGACACGGTGACCGTGCGCCTGGAGGAACGGATCGGTTCGTGACCGTGTGTGCCCGGGGGCGGACGCCCCCGGGCGGGCCGCCTGCTACTGCTTGACGACGGCGTCGATCCGGGCCAGCTCCTCCGCGTCGAAGTCCAGGTTGCGGATGGCGCCGACGCTGTCCTCGATCTGCTGCGCGCTGCTCGCGCCGACCAGTGCGGAGGTGACCCGGCCGCCCCGCAGCACCCAGGCCAGTGCCATCTGGGCCAGGGTCTGGCCGCGGCCCTTCGCGATCTCGTTCAGGTCGCGCAGCCGGCCCACCAGGTCCTCGGTGAGCGCGTCGGAGTTCAGGAAGGGGCTGTCGCTCGCGGCCCGGGAGCCCTCGGGGATGCCGTCGAGGTAGCGGGCGGAGAGCACGCCCTGCTCCAGCGGGGAGAAGACGATGGACCCGACCTGGAGCTCGTCGAGGGCGTCCAGCAGCCCCTCGTCCTCGGGGCGGCGGTCCAGCATCGAGTAGCGGGGCTGGTGGATGAGGAGCGGGGTGCCCAGCTCGCCCAGGATGCGGGCGGCGGCGCGCGTCTGCTCCGCGGAGTAGTTGGAGACACCGACGTACAGCGCCTTGCCCTGCTGCACCGCCGAGTGCAGGGCTCCCATCGTCTCCTCCAGCGGAGTGTCCGGGTCGGGGCGGTGCGAGTAGAAGACGTCGACGTAGTCGAGGCCCATCCGCTTCAGGCTCTGGTCCAGCGAGGACAGCACGTACTTGCGCGAGCCCCACTCGCCGTACGGGCCGGGCCACATCAGGTAGCCGGCCTTGGTGGAGATCACCAGCTCGTCGCGGTAGGGCGCGAAGTCGGTCTTCAGGAACTCGCCCAGCGCGGACTCGGCGGCGCCGGGCGGCGGGCCGTAGTTGTTGGCGAGGTCGAAGTGCGTGACACCGAGGTCGAAGGCGCGGCGCAGGATGGCGCGCTGCGTCTCGACGGACCGGTCCGGGCCGAAGTTGTGCCACAGGCCGAGCGAGAGCGCGGGGAGCTTCAGGCCGCTGCGTCCGGTGCGCCGGTAGGGCATGTCCGCGTAACGGTCGGGGTGTGCGGTGTACAACGCGACTCC
Source organism: Streptomyces sp. SID5643 (assembly GCF_009872555.1). Taxonomy (NCBI): domain Bacteria; kingdom Bacillati; phylum Actinomycetota; class Actinomycetes; order Kitasatosporales; family Streptomycetaceae; genus Streptomyces; species Streptomyces sp. SID5643. The sequence continues at coordinate 1,204 of NZ_WWIC01000288.1, read as the reverse complement.
AGAGGGGTTGGCACGGTCGGAGGGGAAGCGGTGTCCACTCTGGCGTGACCTGCGCCCATGCGTCCAACAGAAGAATCCGATGGAATTCAGCGGCTACGCTTCTCAGTCATGGAACTGCGCCACTTGCAGCACTTCGTCGCGGTCGCCGAGGACCAGCACTTCACCCGGGCGGCGGAACGCCTCCTGGTGTCCCAGTCGGGCCTGTCGGCGTCCATCCGTGCACTGGAGCGGGAGTTGCAGACGCCGCTTTTCGTACGGACCACCCGCCGGGTGACGCTCACCCCGGCCGGGCGGGCGCTGCTGGGTGAGGCGGAGCGGATCCTCGCGCAGGTCCGTTCGGCCCACGAGGCGGTGGCCGCGGTGCAGGGCGTGCTGCGGGGGATGCTGGCGCTCGGGTCCGAGCAGTGCATCGCCGGGGTGCATGTGGCGGGGCTGCTGGCGGCGTTCCGGCGGAGCCACCCGGACGTGGAGATCTGTCTGCGGCAGGCGGGCTCGGGGGCCCTCGCGGAGGAGGTCGCGGCCGGGCGTCTGGATCTGGCGTTCGCCGTGCGCACCGCACAGGAGGACACCGACCAGCTGCGGGCCGTGCCGCTGACCAGCGAGCCGATGACGGTGCTGTGCCATCCGAGCCACCGGCTCGCGGCGGCCGGGCTGGCGGTGACGCCGGAGGACCTCGGCGGTGAGGTCTTCGTCGACTTCCATCCGGACTGGGGGCCGCGGCGCACCACCGACGCGGCGTTCGCCGCCGCGGGCGTGCGCCGGAGCGTCGCCCTGGAGGTCAACGACGTGCACAGTCTCCTCGATCTCGTGGACGAGGATCTCGGTATCGCCGTCGTGCCGCGCCACTTCCGGCACAAGCGGGCCTCGCTGACCGCCCTGGCGGTGAAGGGCGCCGGAGACGCCGTGTACGAGACGGTGGCGCTGCTGCCGCCGGAGCAGGCGACCAGCCCGGCGGCCCGGGCCCTGATGGCGCTGCTGGAAACAGGGGGTCTGGCACCACCCCAGGAGGGTGTCCACCCCTCCTGACCCGGTGCGTCCCGCGCAGCAGACTCGTGACCGTCCCGGAAGGCAACTGCGGTCAGGAGTGGGCGAGATGACGGATCACACCCGGCGGAACGTGCTGCGCGGCGCCGCGGCGATCACGGCGGCCGGCACGCTCGCGGGCACGGGCACGGCGGTGCGCCCGGCCGTGGCAGCACCCGCC
>NZ_WWIC01000287.1:0-449 GCF_009872555.1 Streptomyces sp. SID5643 | reverse complement strand
CAGAAGGTCACCAACGGCTGGAACGCCAAGATCAGCCAGTCCGGTGCCGCCGTCACCGCCGCCAACGAGTCCTACAACGGCACGCTCGCCACCGGCGGTTCGGTCGGTTTCGGCTTCCAGGGCACCTACAGCGGCAGCAACGCGATCCCGGCCACCTTCACCCTCGACGGCGTGACCTGCAACGTCGACGGCGGTGGCGGCCCCACCGACCCGCCGGACCCGACCGACCCGCCGACCGGAACCCGGGTCGACAACCCCTACAGCGGCGCCAAGGTGTACGTGAACCCCGAGTGGTCCGCGAAGGCCGCCGCAGAGCCGGGCGGCAGCCGGATCGCCAACCAGCCCACCGGTGTCTGGCTGGACCGCATCGCCGCCATCGAGGGCGTGAGAGACGGCATGGGGCTGCGCGACCACCTCGACGAGGCGCTGCGCCAGAAGGGCTCCGGCGA